>JBEKWT010000268.1:0-4798 GCA_049512795.1 Occallatibacter sp. | reverse complement strand
TGCAAAGGCGCTGGGTGCAGGCAGGTTCCTGAAAACAAGCCCCGCCGCCGTAAGTGCCCCGGATCCCACAAAATTTCTACGCGAAATGGCCATCTGCCTTCCTTTTCCCGCGCCCCCAAATGAAACGAATCGAGCTCGTCAACTTTATCCTGATTTAGGAGCGCGGCAATCCTAATAGCGTGCGAACCTGTCAAATTCGCTGGTTCCAGAAAGAACATTTCCGTCCGCGCAGGCGACGCTGCTCAGGATAGAGAGACGCAACGGTTACCTCATCGAAATTGAAATCACCAATCCAGCTCGACGGAACCGGCGCGCTATTGGCCAATCGCCACTATAAACAGTTCCCCGAGTGTGCGGCAGCGGGCTCGCGCTTCGCTAACGCCCGCGAAGCGACTCAAGTTCAAATCCCTATGGGCTCATTAGAGGTTGAGATGTGTCATACGAAGGCCAGGTTCACGTTGTCAATGGCCTCGTCGATCTCCGATGTGTTCTTGAACCCGACCGTTGCGCAGTCTATGCCCGCATTCCTGAAAGCGAATCGCATGGCCTGTTGACGATCGTCGTGGCCGGTGAAAGTGCCTTCGCCGACGAGCTTCATGCTGATGACGCCCATTCCTTCGGCCCGGGCTTGCTGGACATGATTGACGACTTCGCTGACGTTGCCGGGAACGTTCCAATCGTCGTTCTCATTGTCCATGCGCGTGCCCTTGTGGTTCACGCGGATCATCGCGATTTCAAGCCACTTGGTGGCGGGCACCTGACGCAACGCGGGCAGCCCGTGCACTGAGGCGCCGTGAGTCCTGATCGTCTGGCGCGTCTGCGCCTCCAGAATCGCGTCCTGCCAGCGCCGGGTGTCGGCCGGCCAGGTACCGTTGTGCTGCCAGTGAAGCAACATGATGTCGAAGTAATCGGTCTGCGAAGTGCGGCGAAGCTCGTCGAGCTTCTTCAGCGGATCGCCTTCGTCTTCCGTCGTCACCTTGGACATCAATTGATAGCTGTCGCGAGGAAACGGCTTGAGCGCCTCGCCGAGCATCGCCGGTGTCGTATAGGATTCCGAGGTTTCGAAGAAGCGAATTCCGCGCTCATAGGCATACGCAACGAGCCTGCTGAATTCCTTTTGCCCAAGCGCAGACTGCACCTGGCCGTTCTTACTGCCCGTTCCAAAAGCGAGGCGCGTGACTTTCACGCCCGATTTACCGAGCGTAACCAGATCAGAAGCGGTAGCGCGGTCGGCATGCAAAGGCAAGCTGCCCATGCCGGCAATGGCACCAGCAGCGACGCTTGTCTTGAGGAAATCTCGTCTGGAAATCGGCATGATGATTTTGCCCTCCGCCCCTTGAGAAAGGGGGTTGACCAGTTGGCCGAATGGTATCACAAGCCTGGAGGGCACGGGCAAATGCGGGCGAACCTGGCCGGTGAATCGGACATGGCCCGTACGTCGAATTCCCATCTATTCAGCATCTTCGGCGACGACATTTTCTATCCTGGGACGCATCGTTGTAATGGCGGCAACGCTGGCCAGAACAAATAGTCCGCCGGCGATGGTGCGGAGTCCCAACGGCTCGCCGCCCAACCAATAGCCCAGCACCACTGCCACGACGGGGTTGACGTATGCATACGTTCCCACCTTGGTGGGCGATTCGTGATGCAGCAGCCAGACATATGCAGTGAATCCCGCAATGGATCCGGCGAAGACGAGGTAGAGCAATGCAATCCAAGCGGAGCTGGACACGGCAGATGGATGAAGCCCGCGGCACTCGCCTCGCAATGCGGCGACTGCAGCCAGCATGATTCCGCCGGCCAGCATCTGCGCGCCCGAGCTCATCACTTTGGAGGAGGGAAGCGGCAGCTTGCGCGAGAGCGCCGACGCCAGCGACCAGCCGATTGCTCCGATGATGAGCGCAACGGCGCCAGCTTTGCCGATGGCGGCTCCGCCGAAATTGCCGAGCAGATGTGAGGGGCTCACAAGGACCGCAACACCCGCGATCCCGGAAAGGAGCGCAAGAGCCAAACGCAGCGTAAGGCGTTGCGTGCGCAGAATCAGAATCTCGGACAATGCCATGAACCCCGGAATGGTTGCCAGAATAACCGCCGCGATGCCGGATGGAACGCGCTGCTCCGCCCAGAAGAGGAGGCCGTAGTCGACAACGAAGATGAGAAACGCCAGCAAGAATACTGAAAGCCACTGGCGCGCGGTTGGCCCGCGATCGCCGAGCACGAGAGCCCAGAGGTATACCAGCAGACCCGCTGCCAGGAATCGCATGGCGCAGAAGAGGAACGGCGGGAGCTGGCCGACGCCAACGCGGATGGCGAAGAAGGTCGATCCCCAGACGAGATAGATAATTGCAAAGGCCAGGAGGATCTTCCAGCGAGCGGGTTTTGTGGCAATTTCCATCGCCTCCTCCTTTGTGTGAATTAGTCGGCGTCGTTCCATACTCATTACCAACTATGCAGCCAGTCTGCGTCGCGGCCGATGCGGACCGGCGCATGGAAGAGCTCGCTGAGGCGCGATTCGGTCAGCAGCTCCTCTCGCGGACCATCGGCGACGATGCGGCCGTCGCGCATGAGAATGATCCGCTCGATCTCCGGCAGAATATCGCCCAGATGGTGGGTGACTATTACCAGCCCTGTGCCTTCACGAGCGAGTCCGCGCAGCGTTTCGCGCAGCTCGCGCTGAGCAGCCAGGTCGAGCGCGTTGGAGGGCTCGTCGAGAAGGAGCTGTTGCGGGCGGTGGACGAGGGCTCGGGCAATGAGGATGCGGCGCTTTTCGCCCGCCGACATAGTGCCCACGAGCTGCCGGGTGAGATGCGTCGCTTCTATTCGCGCTAAAGCCTCACGCGCCCGCGCACGCATTTCATCGGTTACGTGCAGATTCGGCCACAGCGTAGAAGCCGAAAAGAACCCCGCGATCACCGCGTCGAGACCGGACGTAACTGCCGTTCGCTCGCCGGGCAAGTCGGCGCCCATGGGCCCGGCGGTGACGATGCCGAAATGGCGACGCAGCTCGGTCAAATCCCAACGCTCGCGGCCGAAGATGCGCACGAACATATCCGGTTGAAAGATTGGGTAGAGCTGGCAGGTCATCGCCAGAATGAGTGTGGATTTGCCACAGCCGTTCGGCCCAAGGATTGCCACGTGCTCGCCGGTGCGGATGTTCAGTTTCACGTCGTGCAGGACCACGCGATCGCCACGCGCGACGTTGACCGCGCGCATCTCGAGAAAGGTCTGCGAATTGATTTCGTCTTTGCTCATGAACCGATGACTGTGCGCCCCTTACCTGCTAGATTAAATGGGGTCGAACGAATGAGCGATTTTTCGAGCAACGCAATTCCAAGAGGATTCCGATTTGGCGCAGTGAAGGCGGGCCTGAAGGCCAGCGGACGGCCGGATTTCGCCGTGATTGTGGCGGGTGGGCCGGCCAGCGCGGCTGCCGCGTTTACGTCGAACCGCGTGATCGCTGCGCCGCTGATTGTCGACAAGGAACACCTGAGCGCCACCGGCGGACGGGTGCGCGTGGCAGCGATCAATGCTGGAAATGCGAACTGCGCAGCGGGCGAGGCCGGGCTGCGCGCTGCGCGAGATACCTGCGCCGCTGTTGCGCGGACGTTTGGGTGCCGCGCGGAGGAGGTTTTCCCGTCGTCGACCGGGATCATCGGCGTTCCACTGCCGGCAGAGAAGCTGATCGCCGCGCTGCCCGAGCTGGCCGCGAGTCTCGGCTCCGAGGCGAGTGACTTTTCCGATGCGGCGCGGGCGATTCTGACCACGGACCTGGTTGAGAAGATGGCTTTCGCCCGGCTCGAGTTGACGGGCACGGACGGAGCGGGAGGCGAGGTGCGCGGCGAAATTCGTATCGCGGCCTTCGGCAAAGGCTCAGGCATGATTCATCCGCAGCTTGTGCCGCACGCGGCGCCGCCGGCGGCGAAACACGCGGCGAAACATGCGACAATGCTGGTCTACGTGCTGACCGACGCGGCGATTGAGCCGGCCGTTCTTGACGGCTACCTTAGCGCCGCGGTGGAGGTCAGCTTCAACAGAATCTCGGTTGACGGCGACACGTCGACGAACGACACCGTGCTGCTGCTCGCGTCGGGCGCGAGCGGCGTCGAGATCGGCGCGGGCAACGCAGGTTTTGCGGCCGCGCTCGGCGAGGTGTGCACTTCAATGGCGCGGCAGGTTGTGGCCGACGGCGAAGGCGCGACGCACTTGGTGGAACTGCGCGTCAATAGCGCGGCCAGCGATGCCGACGCGCTGCGCGTGGCCAAAGCCATCGCGCATTCGCCGCTGGTGAAGACAGCATGGGCCGGATGCGATCCGAATTGGGGCAGGCTGGCGGCGGCGATCGGGTATTCCGGCGCACAGGTCGATCCGGGGCGCATTGATATAAGGTTTGGCGAGCTCGAGATTTGCCGCGACGGCGGACGAGCGGCGGAGTTCGACGAGGCCGCGGCGCACGAGTACATCAGCCAGCGCGAGTTTTCGATTTCAATCGAGCTGAACCAAGGGCAAGGATCGTGCGTGTTCTGGACGACGGACTTGACCGCTCAATATATACACATCAACGCGGATTATTCGACGTAAAGCAGCGAGTCAGCAAGTCAGCGAGTTTGCGAGTTAGCAAAACGGCGAGTTGGCGAAAAAAACCGCGCGACGCGCGCACAAAATCCAAAACGACAAAAAACAAAACTGTGAAACTGTGAAACTGTGAAACTGTGGACGCAAGCTGTTGATTCTAAAGGCTCCACAGTTTCACAGTTTCACAGTTTCACAAAACGGCATGGGGGGTGGGGTCTGAAATGTA
>JBEKWT010000267.1:0-5259 GCA_049512795.1 Occallatibacter sp. | reverse complement strand
CAAGTCATGGACTACCGTGAGGGCAACCCCGCGCTTACCCGCGGCCTCGATAATGCGACCTCCATCCTGAGCCTCATTTGCCTGGTGGCCATGGTTCTGGGCGCCATCGGCGTGGCCATGGCCATGCACGCACATCTCGAGCAGCGCATGGACATGCTGGCGATCCTCAAAGCCATGGGCGCGGATTCCTCGGATCTATTGCGCATTTTTCTCTTGCAGACTTTGGGTCTCGGCCTTGCCGGCGGATTGCTCGGCGTAGCTGCGGGCGTGGCTGTGATGGCTGCGCTACCCGCGGCCTTTGGCCAATTGCTTCCGGTGCACGTGATCCTTCAATTTCCCTGGCAGTCGGCGCTTGCTGGATTAGGAACCGGCCTGCTTACAACTCTTCTCTTTTGTCTGCCCCCGCTGCTCGATGTGCGCGCTGTACGGCCGGTGCTGGTGCTCTCTGCATTGCGGCAGTAGTGATCGCCGCTTTGGCTGGCATCGCGTGGGCGCTTTCCGATTCGCCGAAGGTGGGCGCGTGGTTTGCGCTTCTGTTCACCATCACGCTGGTTGTTCTGCTGGTGTTGGCGGCCGCGGCGCTTTGGTTTCTCAGGTTCTTCTTGAATCGCACCCGTCTTCATCTGCCTTCCTCATTGCGCCATGGTCTTTCCAATCTTTACCGCCCTGGCAATCAATCTGCGGCGGTGCTGGCGGCGCTGGGCACGGGGGTCATGCTCATCCTCGCGGTGTACCTCATGCAGAAGGATCTGCTAGTCGATCTGCGCGAAACCGCATCGCCCAATCTGCCGAATATCTTTCTCGTCGATGTGCGAAGCGGCGAAGTCGACGGCGTCAAAGCATTTTTCGCGCATCAGACGGGCGTCAGCCAACAACTGAACCTGATCCCTGTGGTGATCGGCCGGTTTGTCTCGATCAACGGCCAGCCGGTGGAGCAAATGAAAGGCCAGCATTTTCCGATTCGCATGCTGGAAAGCGCCGAATTAACCTGGGCCGATGCGCCGCCCGAGGGCGACAAGGTGACCGCAGGCGCGTGGTGGACCAGCAGCAGCGCGGCCGAGATCGCGGTCAGCGACGGAGTGGCGCAACGCCTGCACCTCGGCGTGGGTTCGGCTGTGGAGTTGGAAACCGGCGGAACGACGCGAACCCTCAAAGTCGCTGCTATCTATCGCGCCGATGGGCAGCACCTGGGCGCGCGGGTGTCGTTCGTTTTGCCATCCGGATTGATCTCTGACCAGCCGTCCATCTGGTACGGCGGCGTGCACATCGATCCGAAACAGGTGGCGGCAATGGAGCGTGCATTCTTTACGGCCTACCCAACAATTACCGTCATCAACGTCGCCGATGTCATACAGCGCATTGAGAGTGTCGTCGATCAGATTACCTTCGTGATTCGCCTGCTTGCCGGTTTTTCCATTCTCGCCGGCCTCACGATCCTCGCTTCGAGCATCGCCAGCACCCGCTTTCGGCGAATGCAGGAAGCGGTCGTGCTCAAAACTCTGGGCGCCACGCGGATGCGCATTGTGGGCACCTTCAGCGTGGAGTTCAGCGTTCTGGGTTTGCTGGCCGGCTCGGTCGGCGTCGCCTTTGCCAACCTGCTTACGCGCGTGCTCTTGCACCGCCTCGATGTGGGCTTTCATATTGCGTGGGGCGCCACGCTGACAGCGCTCGCCGGGACAGCTGTGCTGGCCGCGGCCACGGGGTGGATCGCGAGCTACCGCATTCTCGGACTGAGACCGCTTCAGATCCTTCGCGAAGAATAGAAGAACTCGGAAATGGGAAGAGCGGCGTCAGACGGATTGAGACTGATCTTGAACGAGAGATTGCGCGGAGCCGGCAAATTGACCGCGCGCGGGAATCTTCGTAACATGAGGGAGTTGGCTTTGCGCGCCCATCTTTGGGGCCAGGCCGATCGGTTGCAAGACGAGCCGCCACGCCCGCTTGTTGCCCCCTCGTTCAATGGTAGGACAGCTGACTCTGGATCAGCATATCGGGGTTCGAATCCCTGGGGGGCAGCCAAGACATCATCCAAGCGAGTCCAGGAATTCCCGCAGAGTTCCCCTATTTTTTTCGCGAGGCCATGGCTGGCCTTGCAGGATAGTGCGCCTCATGCCGGCCGGTTCTTGTGGTCAGGCGCAGATTACCTTGGCGAGGCACACGTGTGGCCTTAACAATCGTTTCAACAATCAGCGACTTGAGATGGACTATCAATTCTCCCTTGACAAACCCGTTTGGCGTTGATAAATATCCATCCGGTAATCTCTTTCCCTTTTGAATTAGAGGGTATGTCTTCCAGGTGATGCACTGATCAGGGGCTTCAAAGTCTTCCATTTGATTTCCAGCTTCAGTTTGCTTTGAGGCACCTCGAGAAGTTCATCTCCGATTCCACGTCAGCAACGCCGCTGCAATCAGCCAGGAGTCATCATTGATGCCGAGCATAAACGCCACCAAGATCGCCATCTCAACAATCGCTTTCGCAGCGTTTGCGCCGGCGATTCAAGCCGCATCACCGGCCGCTGCCTCGCCCTCAGTCTCTATTCTGGCGCTGAGGGAAAACTTCGTAAATCCGCCTGCCAGCGCCAGGCCGATGGTCCGCTGGTGGTGGTTCGGGCTCGCAGTCGAGAAGCCCGAGATTCTTCGCGAGCTTCAACAGATGAAGGCCGACGGGATTGGCGGAGCCGAGCTGGCTTTCGAATACCCGCAGGTTGTCGATGACCCCTCCAAGGGACTGGTGAACCTGCCGTTCCTCTCGCCTGAGATGCTTGACGACGTCAAATACGCCCAGGCGGAGGGAAGAAGACTTGGCCTGCGAATCGACGTGACCCTGTGCAGCGGATGGCCCTACGGCGGCCCCAATACTACGCTCGAGGAAGCTGCCGGAATGCTGCGCACCATCGAGGTCGCTGTCGGTCCGAATGCCACATCGGTTGCCGTGCCCGCGCTGGCCAAAGGCGAATCATTGGTTTCCGCATCGATCGTCAACATCATCGCGCGCTCTGCCGCAGAAGAGCAAATGCCTGCTCGGTCACGGGGAGGAGCAGGTCGCAGGCCGATCGATTGGGACGCAACATCGGCGCAGCCTCTTGAAGTTTCCGGCGACTCGGCGGTTGTTTCGCCCTCCGACAAACCGCGCGCCGCGCTATTTTTTATCGCCAGCCACACTGGCCAGGAAGTGAAGCGGGCTGCCGTCGGCGCCGAAGGGTGGGTGCTCGATCCTTTCAGCCACGAAGCCGTCGCCACGCATCTCGAGAAGGTGGGCGAACCGCTCGTGAAGGCCTTCGGAGAGACTCCACCTTACGCTGTATTCTCCGATTCTCTTGAAGCCTATGGAGCCGACTGGACCCCGAACCTTCCTGCCGAATTCAAGAAGCGGCGAGGCTACGACCTCATTCCACATCTGCCCGAACTTATCGCTGGAGGCACACCCGAAGCCGAGAACATCCGCCACGACTATGGCCGCACCCTGACCGAGTTGATCGACAAGAACTATCTGATCCAGATCACCAATTGGGCCATCGCACATCACACCCGGTTCCGCTCACAAACCTACGGCGAGCCGGCTGTGAGCTTCTCAAGCCAGAACCTAGTGAGTCTTGCGGAAGGCGAAGGACCGCAGTGGCGTGCCTTTTCTACCCTTCGCTGGGCCACCTCCGCCAACCATGTATTCGGCCACGAGGTCAGCTCCGGCGAGACGTTTACTTGGCTTCACTCGCCGGTTTTTCGCGCCATACCGCTGGATATGAAGACTGAAGCCGACATCGACTTCATCATGGGCGAAAATCTGCTCATCTTTCACGGATGGCCCTATTCAGCTCCCCAGGTTGGCGATCCTGGCTGGTCGCTCTATGCCTCCGCGGTCTTCAACGATCACAATCCCTGGCATCCGGTGATGCCCGAGGTCACGAAGTACATTACCCGCATCAGCTACCTGATGCGCCAAGGGCAGCCCGCGAATCAAGTCGCGGTTCTGCTCCCCACCGATGACGCCTGGGCCGGCTTCGCTCCTCCGATGGTCACCGTAACCGGAGCCATGCAGCGGCTCGTCACCCCGGAGCTGATGTCCGCGATTCTCTCCGCTGGGTATAACCTGGACTATATCGACGCAGACGCGATCGACAAGGTTGGCATCAACCATCCGATCCTGGTTCTTCCGCCCACCGACCGCATTCCGCTCAGCACTCTCGAGAAGATTCAGGCGTTCGCCGCTGCCGGAGGCAAGGTCATATCCGTCGGCCGAGCGCCCTCACTCGATGCCGAGGGCAAGCCACTGGTGGAGATCACGACTCTGTCGAAACAGCTCTTCGATTCCGCGAAGTCAACATTCGTGGCCGATGTGGGCCAGCTCGGCGAGGCCCTGCGGGCTGCCGCCCCGCCTGACTTCAAGCTCCAGGGGGTTGACGACTCCATATCCATAAGGGATCAACTCGGATTCATTCGCCGCAAGCTGCCTACCGCCGATGTCTATTTCCTCGTTAACACCGGTAACCAAGAGATCGATACCATCGCGACGTTCGCCGCCACTCACAAATTCGGCCAGGAGTGGAACCCCGACAGCGCCACATCCGCGCCGGCCTCAGCGGACGGCCAGTCGATTCATCTGGCGCCCTATGAGTCCCGCATCTTCGTCTTCTCGGACGACACCCAACGAAAAGGTAATTCCGCCTCGGCGAACGCGCCGTTTTCCGGCCTTGCCGATCTGAGCAATGATTGGAAGGTTACCTTCACCTCCACCGGGAAAACAGAGATGGAGCAGACACCCACCGACTGGATAGCCGAATCGTCCACGCTTCACTACTCCGGAGAGGCCGTCTATTCGCGCGATTTCAAGCTAGCCGCCATCCCTGCCGGCCAGGTCTTTCTTGAAGTGGAAGGTGGCCAGCCGCTGCCAGGCGCACCGAACTCTCCGCCCGAGCATCAGCCGCTCGGCCCGAACGGCTTGCCCAATCCGCTTATCACCCGGCCCGGCCACGGGATGCGCGCATTCTACGATCCTCCCATTCGGGCGGCTGCTTTGGTCACCATCAACGGCCGGGCTGCCGGTGCTCTTTGGCATCCTCCCTACCGCCTGGACGTCTCGACATTCCTTAAAGCGGGTCAGAATCGTATTGAGATCCACGTGTACAACACGGCTCTCAACGCCTGGTCGGCGCTGCCGCCACACGACTACAAGCCGCTGATCGCAAAGTATGGCGACCGGTTCCAGATGCAGGATCTCGACCAAGTCAAGCCGATCTCATCAGGGCTGCTCGGTCAGGTCCA
>JBEKWT010000266.1:0-4829 GCA_049512795.1 Occallatibacter sp. | reverse complement strand
GTGTCACAGCGCTACGTCACGGCGGTCTACCGAACTGAATTGGCCTTGCGTCTCGGAAAGCTCGGCTACGAACTGGAGCGCGGCAAGCATGGACAGCCGGAAATAAAAGGCTACACGAAGGAATATCTGGAGGCTTCCAGCCCGCGACGTGAACAGATCAAAGATCATCTCCGCGAACAAGGAATCGACGGAGCTGCAGCGGCGCAGATCGCGGCCCACCATACTCGCGACCGCAAGGAACTGCTGTCGCCGGGGGAAGTCTTACAACGGCACCGCGAGTTGGCCGCACAGTACGGGCATCAGGCGGACCGCGTCGTCGCACAGGCGCGCCAACATCGGCGATACCAGATCCCGGAGTCAGAGGTTCAGGCGAAGCAGGCCGTGACATGGGCGCGCGATCATGTCTTTGAGAGATCGGCTGTGCAGGATCGCCGCGCGATCCTTGAATCAGCGCTGGTGCGCGGCATGGGAGAAACCACCCATGCCCAGGTCCGGCAGGAGTTCGAGCGCCGGATCGAGACCGGGGAGTTCCGCGAAGTCTCGCACATTGGTGCTGGCAAACAATACACGACCGCGACGATGGTGCACATGGAGCGCGAGATCGTTGGCCGGATGCAGGAAGGCAATCGGCGCGACTATAGCGATCCCATGCTGGTCTCGCCGCAAGTGCGCATCGCCACGGAAGACCGTCACCCGGAACTCAATGCTTCACAGCGCCAAGCAGTAGACGAGATCTTTCTTTCGCGGGAGGAGGTTGTCGGGTTAGATGGCATCGCAGGCGCTGGCAAGACGACAACTCTGTCCGTGATCCGCGAAGGTGCGGAGGCCGACGGCTATAGAGTGGAAGGTTTCGCGCCAACGTCCCGCGCGGCGCAGAAGCTCGGGGAAGCAGGTATGGAGACATCCACGCTACAGAAGCACCTGGTACGTGGACAGCAGCCGGATACCGGCGAAAAACGGCTCTATGTGCTCGACGAATCCTCTCTGGCATCGACCAGGCAGGTGCATGAGTTTGTGAACCGGCTCCATCCGAATGACCGTGTGTTGCTCGTCGGTGACCGGCGGCAACACGAGGCGGTTGAGGCCGGGAGGCCCTTCGCGCAGCTCCAGGACGCGGGTATGAGAACGGTGAAGCTCGAAGAGATTGTGCGCCAGAAAGACCCAAAACTGAAGCGGGTAGTCGCGCAGCTTGCGCGGGGTGAAGTGCGCGAAGCAGTCCAGAGTCTTGACCGGCAAGGTCGAGTCCAAGAGATCAAAAACCACGACGAGCGCATCGCCGCTATTGCAAAAGACTATGCAAAATCACCCGACAATACGCTGGTGATTTCTCCCGACAATCGCTCTCGCATGGAGATCAACCAGCGCGTCCATGCCGAATTGCAGCGGGGTGGCATCGTCAGCAACGAGGAGCACCGCATCAGGACGCTAGTGCCGCGCCAAGACCTCACTGGCGCGGACCGCACGTGGGCCGAGCGCTATGAGGTGGGCGATGTGCTGCGCTACTCTCGCGCCTCAAAGGAGACCGGCATCGGGAAAGGCGAGTACGCACAGGTGAAGAGTATCGACGCTCCGAAAAACCGGCTGACAGTCGAGCTGCAAGATGGCACGCAGCGCACTTACGATCCGCGCCGACAGCAGGGCGTTTCCGTCTTCCGCGAGGAGATGCGGAGTTTTTCAGTGGGCGACCGCATCCAATTTACTGCGCCGGCCAACGAGGTCAGAGTTGCGAACCGCGAGTTAGGGATCATCGAGATCATCGACGGACACGGCCGGCTGCGCTTGAAGATGGACGGCGGTCGTCCGGTCGAGCTTACGACACACAAGCATCCGCATCTCGACTATGCCTATGCGATGACCAGCCACTCCAGCCAGGGACAGACTGCCGACCGTGTCCTCATTCACGTGGACACCGAGTTGGGCGCGAAGGACCTGCTCAACAGCCGCATGGCCTATGTCTCGGTCTCACGTGGACGCTACGACGCGCAGATTTATACGAACAATGCATCGACGCTGGGGCAGGAACTCAGCCGCGACGTGTCCCATTCACCCGCGATTCAGCAAGAGCCAGGAGCGCACAAGATAGAACCACAAACCACGCACACGAATCAGATTGGTCAGGGTTTGGGTCTTGGTCTCTAGTGATGCAATTCCGAAATGACATCCCCCGGATAGCCAGAGCATAGCCAAGGCCCGGTCAGTGTCAAGGCCGCGCTTCGCGCGCCGCATTCGCGGTCCAAGAGCCTTGACACTGGCCTTTGCGCCTCGGCTTATTATTCAGCTATCCGGGGGATGTCAGATTTCTAGTTCCACGAAACACGCTCCGCCCCGAGTTGAATCGCTGTTGATGGGAATCGTCCTCTTACACATCGAGACAGTGCAAAAAAACCGCTGTCGGAGGAGATCTGGCACTTGAGAAAGACGGGTTCAAACAAGCGTTCTCTTACGAGCATGAGAATCATTACTTATAGCGACCTGCATCTTGAATTTGGCTCGGGGTGGATGTTACCGCCAGACGCCAATGGAGATGTGATGATCCTGGCAGGCGATATCATTACGCTCGAAGATTACGACCCGCTCGATCGGCTCTTACAGAAATGGAAGAAACCCGTCCTCTATGTGACAGGAAACCACGAATATTACACGCGGCGACCAATGAACGAAGAGGACAATAGATTCAAGGCGTGGCTCGTAGACAGACATCCGCATGTGAAGCTGCTGCTTGATGAAGAGGTCAGCATCGGGGGTGTCAATTTCTTCGGCGGCACGATGTGGACGGATTTCAACGGCGGCGACTTACGCGCCATGGAAACCGCCCAGGATCAAATGAATGACTTCCGGCTGATATGCAATCCCGACCGAACACGCTTCAGTCCAGTCGACGCCGCTGCCCTGCATAACAACTTCGCGTCGAAATTGCTGAACTGGCTCGGGAAGGATATAAGCGGTCCGCGCGTGGTTATCAGCCATAATGCACCGGTCATCAATCCCAACTCCAAATACAAAGGCGGCCCTCTCACGCCGGCATTCAATTCCCTGGACATGGTGGAGATCATTGGGACTCACCAGCCGGCCCTCTGGGTGTATGGCCATACGCATGAATGCGACGATCAGACGATCGGCCGGACCCGGATAATTTCAAATCAACTCGGATATCCCGGCAACCTTGGCGGTTTTGAATGCAAGGATTTTGATGAAGCCGGTCTGCCAGTCGACGTAGGCGTTTAGCCCCGAGCGGGAAAAGAAAATACCTTGTGAAGGCAAACAATATGCCGTGCATCGTGCTGCTCTTTCTACTTACCGCGCTGCGAGAGCCGCTTTCAGATCATCATGCTCAAATGCCGACGCCATGCGGTCGATTTCGCCTTTGGCGAGACTATGCCGTGTGGCTTCATCGCGCCATTTAGAGACGGCCTTCCCGACGTGTGCGGCTATTTTGCGGGCCTTGCCAGCGTCCAGTTCGAAATATCCCGCCACCTCCATCGCCAGTGCGAGTGAGGCCGTGTTGTCGTCTTCGTTGATTGCGGTGCTGAGAATGCGCGGCTTGATGTCGGTCGGCACCGGGTTGAGGTCGTAAGCGGGCGACAGGCGCCAGCCTGCCTGGCCTTCGTACAGAAAGCCGTGATTGCGCAGGTGGTCGTCGGTGTTGGAGATCAGTATGTTGAAAATCAGCCGCCGCCACAGCGCTTCCATATCGGCTTGCGGCGCAGCACCGTGCTGGCGCAACGCGTCAACAATTTCCAGATAGCTTCGGGTTTCTCTGTCTTTCGATCCGAGCATGCTCATCGCGGAGAGGAACGGGATACGCCGTTCACCGTCGCGGTCGAAGCGTCGCAGGAGGAGCACAGGCTTGCCAGCGATGTTTTCGACACGGGATTGGGGCACGGGAATATCAGATTTCTTCGCGAGGGACAGTGCGACCGCTTCCCAGACCACCGTGTTGATTTCATCGTCCTTCCGTGGGAATTTCGCGATGGCGAGATGGCCGTCCTTTTCCCTGACGGAAGCCTTGGGCCGCGCGCCACCAAGTGAGGAGCCGGGCGCGAACAGCAGTCGCAGTTCCTCCTCGGTGTCTTTTTCTTCCATCACATGTTCGGCCGCGGAGAGCAGTTTCGGGAGCTCGATCAGCGGGGGGATGCGCTTGACGCCCTCCTCCCGCAGGAAGGGGCCGCCTTCTTTTTCCGCAAAGCGCAGCGCGCCCTGACGAGCCTCGTCGTCCACCTGCAGCAGGAAGTCGATTTCCTGGAGCGTGCGCGGCGCCCCGCCTTCGTGCTCCGCGCGCCTGCGTTCCATGCGGCGCATGAGCGCTCGCCCCCAACGGTCGGGCGCGGAGTCGCCGATGGCACCGAACATGGGTGTGTCTGCCGGCGTGTGAAACGGGCCCGGTCCAACCTGCAAGGCTGGTTCCAAAGAGAATCGCGCGGGATTTTCCAGCCATGTCGTGTCGTATTCGAAGGTGGCGCTTTCCTTGTTCTTGCGCGTACGGGCCCAGAGACGCCCCATCAGGTGGGGGACGCCGTCGAGATCCACGTATACGAGAGCCTCTCTGTCCATCACTTGTCTTTCGTGCGTTTCGGGCTGCGCGCCACGCGAATGCGCTGCGGCAGGTTTTCTTCTTCGAGCTGCAGGCCCACGGGATCGTTCTTCGGCGCGGCGAGATCGCCCAGCCGGTCCGCCATCCCCAGCACAAAAAGGACCGTGGCGTATATCCCGATCGCGACGCCGGGATCGCCCTTTTCAAGCTTGACGAGGGTCGTGCGGCTGATCGAGGCGCGCTGCGCCGCGATGGCCGCGGGGATGCGCCGCCGCCGCCGGGCGTCACGGATGTCGCG
>JBEKWT010000265.1:0-4871 GCA_049512795.1 Occallatibacter sp. | reverse complement strand
GTTCGCACAACAGGCGACTCATGTGGCGCAGGCCAACTACTTTTTTTACAGTGTCGTCAGCGGCCTTAAGCCGGACGTGGATATGGATGGACTGCCGAAGCTGACGAAGAAAGACGACGTTGTGGCCGCGCTGGCGGGCTCGTTTGCCTTTGCGCACAAGGCCATCGCCACATTGACGCCCGCCAACGCGTTTGAGGTGGTTAAATTGCCGGAGCCGGGCATGTGGACGCGCGGAACGCTCGCGGCGTTCGGTGTTGCACACGCATTCGACCACTACGGCCAGATGGTGGAGTATCTGCGGATGAACGGGATTGTGCCGCCGGCCAGTGCGAAATAGCCTGCTCCGCACTCTCGAGAAGCGATCCCTAACCTCTGCGACGAAGTCTTGCGGCTGCGACTTCGTGGCGCTGTCAACCAGCATGACTTGTCGCCACGCGCAATGAAGACACTGGCCAACGCGCAGGACACAGCAGAAATCGAGCGGCGCATTGCATCGGTCGGTCCATCGAGCCGGCGCCGATGGGGAACGATGACCGTTGGCCAGATGATCTGTCATTTGAGCGATACATTTCGCGTAGCGCTTGGCGATAAGACTGCAATGCCCGTCAGGAATCACTACAACGGGTCGCTTATGAGGTGGTTGGCGCTATGGCTCCCGCTGCCGTGGCCACACGGCGTTTCCACAGTGCCGGAGTGCGACGCCAACATTGGCGGCACACCGCCAGCGGAGCTTGAGCGCGACAAGCGCGAGCTTCTCGCATTGCTGCAGCGGTTCCGAGCCCAGCCCAACGAAGTTGTGCAGCACGCGCATCCGTTTTTCGGTCAGATGAACGAGAAGGAATGGATGCGATGGGGATATCTGCACGCTGACCATCATCTGCGTCAGTTCGGCGCTTAAGCGCGAGCGTGCATCCTGATTTTCAGCGCGTCTTCGACAATGTCCGCGGTTGCACAGCGCTCAGGCACTTAGAAACGGGCTGGTAGCGATCGTCTCGACAGCCGCGGCGGGAAACTTGAGATGCGCAGGTTGCATTGAACCCGCGTGAGCCCGTGAGAAGGAGTGCATATACGACTGGGCTACCCGGTTCCAGACCATCTTGCGTGCATAGACGTAGGCGCGTTTGCGCATTGAGTGGCGTTCTGCATCCTTGTCAAGGAGCCCAATTGCCGCGGCTGCGATAGCAGCGGGATCCTCAAAAGGAACCAGCGTACCGCGCCCTTCGTCGAGGAGTTCGGCGGCGTGCCAGTAGGGAGTGGAAATGATCGCCTTTCCAGCGCCCAGGGCATAGGCGAGGGTTCCCGATACAGCCTGTGCCTCGTTGGAGTAAGGCGTAATGTAAATGTCGGCCGAACCTACCAGCGAGGCCATTTCCTCGGGGCTGAAGAACCGGTTGTGGAAGATTACCTCTCGCTCAACGCCGAGTTGCCTGGCCAGCGCCTGCAACTGATCCCGGTATCTGTCACCCTCACGAGCCCTGACGTGCGGGTGGGTTGCGCCCGCGATGATGTACACAACGTCGTTGTGCCGGGCGAGAATGCGCGGCAGGGCGCGAATCACGCTCTCGAATCCCTTGTTGGGAGACAGCAAGCCGAAGGTTAGCAATACAAGCTTTTTCGCGACGGCAAGCTCCTCCTTGTAAACCTCCGGCTCCACAAAGGGTAAGTCGGGGATGCCATGGGGAATAAGGTCGATCTTTTCGGCTGGGACTCGAAATACGCTTTGCAGAACGCGAGAAGAGTGCTCGCTCATGACAATAAGACGATCAGAGCGCCGGGCAATTTCCTGCATGACCCAGCGCTGGCCGGCGTCTGGTTCGCGAAGTACCGTATGCAGAGTTGTTACGACCGGCATGTTGAGGTACTTAAGCAGCTGCAGGACATAACTGCCAGCCAGGCCCCCATAGATTCCATACTCATGCTGCAAACACACTAAATCGACGCCGCGGGCATTAAGGACCTTGGCGGTTACCCGATACGACGAAATGTCATCTTCGGCGATCTGGAGTCGTACTCGCGCAGGGTAAGCATACGAGGACTTCGGGTCGTTAACGGCCACAACCGACAATCCCGCAGCTCCGTACTCAGCGGTGATTGCATCGCTCAGATCGGTTGTGAAGGTTGCGATTCCACATTGCCGGGGTAGGTGGTTCCCGATGACCGCTACCTTGACCGGAAGTGAACGGATGGTAGCCGGTTGCTTGGTGAATGACGTTGTTCCCCCGAAAATCGGAGTCCGAGCATCGCGCAGCATCGCGGTGATCGGTTGCGAATTTACAGAGATGTCCGATGTGGACATTGCAGGCACCTCAGAGCAATCCTGTTAACCACCAAGGAAAGGGTTGCAAAAACTGCAGGTTGAGATCAGCGGCGAAGCGCTACAATCGTCGCCCCAGCCTCACTCGCGACAAAAGCCAGAAGGAAGAGTGCGGCGCCGATACCCTCCAATGGTTTTGCGGATTTGCCGTCGGCGCGCATGGATGAACTCGCGTCCGGTTTTTCTTGCCCCACTGCTGCCACCCGGAAGCCGCGGACCAATGCGAAGCACCCTGTAGCGGACGCTACCATATCCCCCACCAGGGGGCCGAGCTTACGAATTCGGCCCATATAGCTGCTCATCATTGCCCGAATCTACTCCAACCAGGTTGGGATGGATGTGCACTTTTGCACAATGAAAAACGCCGGCCGGATCGAGCCATCAAGCCTCTGAGAGGGGCGGCGACATCGTAAGAAGGGGTGCTGCCCTCGGGGATTTTGCCGAATAAGCTGGCATCGCTGCCGCCGCCGTTGGGGAGGGCACCTGCGAGCAATCGTGCGGCGGCAACACGTTAAAGACTGTTCAATTTTGCTCAGTTTCACTCAAGAACTGCGGAATTTCAAGTTAGTGGGGTCGCTAACCCGTGACTGAGGCCGGCTGATTGTGATCGCTTTCGCGGCAAGTGAACTATGCGCGGTCGCGCGGATCGGATCGCCCCGTCGGGCCGCGCGGATAGAGTCGAATCTGTTGTTGGAATCTGACGCGCGAGAGGCGCGAAATCTCAGGTCGCAGAGGCCAGATTCCGGCTTGTCCTCGCCTGAGCGCCGGCTCCAGGCCCTATCTTCAGCACGTCCTCGATAATGTCCGCAGCCAGCTCGAGTCCGTCGATCTCGGACATGGCGGCCTGTATTTTGCGCGCCGCGCATCGATAGGATTCGTCTTCGAGGACGGCACGCACGGCGGAACGCAGGCGTTTTGCATTTGCCTTGCGCGGCGGCACCACGACGCCTGCTGCGTGCGCGGCGACGCGCGCCGCAACACCCGGCTGGTCGTTGCCCAATGGGATGCACACCAGAGGCACGCCCTCCGCCAGCGACTCCAGAACCGTATTGATCCCGGCGTGCGTGATGACCAGCGAGGCTCGCTTGACAATCTCCAACTGCGGAGCGAATTTGACCACGAGCGGATCGCCGCTGAGAGCGCCAAGCCGATCCGGCTCCAGGCCGCCGCCGAGCGAGATCACCAGTTGGACATTCAGTCCCGCACAAGCCTCGGCGATTTTGCGGAAGATATCCAGCGATCGATTCTGCAGCGTGCCCAGAGATGCGAAGACGAGTGGGCGGCCATCCAGCCGGTCCCATGGAAAGTCCACGGCGGGCCGCTGCCGAGCGTCAACAAACGGCCCCGTGTAATAGAGGTGCGGAGGCAAAGGTTCGATGTCAAACTCAAGCGCCCTCGGCAACTGCGTGATCTGCGCGAGCTTCGATAGTCCTTCCGCGGGAACCCCCAACTTCAGTCCCCACGCCGCGCGATATTCGTTGACTCCGTCAAAGATCGGCGCTGCTACGCGAGTGAGGACGCGAATGGCAATCTCATTGCGCAGGCGGGCCCACCATTTCTGGCTTCCAGACCAGCCAAAGTAAAACGGTGGATACCGATTGTCATTCACCAACGGCGGAATAAGCGCAAGCGAGATGAAAGGCAGACCAAGATACTCCGCGACGTTGTGGGCCATCTCGGTTTCATCGTTTAGCAGGGCATCCAGGTTAGCGTTGCGAACCGCCTCAGGTCCGTCGCGAAGCACCATGCGTGCGGTATTGCTGATTCGCTCCATCGTGAAGCGAAGGACCTTGAGAGCCGTCATCTCGCCCAATTGATGGTCAAGTTTTTCGAGCGTTCCCGGAGGGTAGTCGCTCTGGCCGATCAGGCAGAAATCAATTCCTGCCGCCCTGACGCGGGACTCCACATCGGCGATTCCGAAGATGACGACCGAGTGCCCACGTTCCTGCAGGCGGCGAGCCAGCGCGGTCAATGGGTTCAGATGCCCGGTTCCAGGAAAACAGAATGCGCCCAGCCTTGCCATGCATCACCATGCTAATCGAATCAAGCGGCGAGAATCGAGTTGGCGGGATTCGTTCTGCTTGCCCTTTCCCATGGCCGACCGACCCGAAAGTTCTCAATGCCGGTGCAGCGCGAGCCATTGGATTACATAGAGAGCAACTCGCAGCTCCGCGTAAACCGCGATTGCGGCCATCGCGATGGCCTCGAAACCGCTGATGAATGAAGTTGCGGCTTTATCTTTCCGCAAGCGTACATAGAGTACGCCTGCCGCGGCTAACGCGAAAAAGCCAGAGAGCGACGCCAGAAAGACGGAATAGAAACTTCCGGCCGGACGATCGCACGGACACAACAAGAGTGCAATCGTGGACGCACTGATGAGACCGGCGATCGATGCCAGCCCAATCCAGGAACGTAGCAAGGCGCTGAAGCTGTAGCGCGGATCGCGCATTCCGGACGATTCGGAATCAAGAAGCATGCGAGTGGGCCAGAATCCTGAGGACGGATTGCGATCAGTAGGTCCTCTCATTCAATTGTGCTTGCCCTTCCACTCCTCGTA
>JBEKWT010000264.1:0-4874 GCA_049512795.1 Occallatibacter sp. | reverse complement strand
CTTGCCCGCATCCACATCGGCGAGGATTGCCTTCTGCGCCGCGTATTCCTTGTTGACGATGCCCGCCTTCGATTGCAGCATACGCCAGGCCTTGCGGCGCTCGACGCAGAAGAGCACCAGTTGCCGCGAGATGGCGCGGTACTCGGTCTTGCCGTTCTCGTCGAACTGGATGTAGACGCCGAAGTCAGGAATGAATGCGCGGTGGCCCTCATGCAGGTAGCGGCGGTAGACCACGTCCTGCTGCGTGATGCGCACCAGCATGTTGTCGAGAGGGATCATCCTGGCTGCCTGCTCGGGCGTGATCTTGCGCAGGTGATTGCGGAAACGCGCCTCGGTGGTGCACCAGTGGGCGACGGTGTAGCGACGGGGTTCGCCTGTGGCTTTGTCTTTGGTTTCGTACCAGTCCAAATCAATCGACGGGTTGCCCTTGATGTCGAGCGTTTCCTGGTAGCTCTCGCCCTTGCGCGGATCAAAAACAAATTCGGGCGCGCCGCGCGAGTCGCGCACGCGCTGCGCCTGGAAGAGCGCCATGTCGTCGGCTACGCCGTGCTCCGGCTGGCAGGTGGTGAAGCACTGCAGGAACATTGTGCCGCGATACTCGAGGCCGTCGAGAATGGCGCGGTAGAGCTTGGGCGCGTTGGCCATGGAGACTTGCGCGACGAACGGCGAGCCGTGGCCGGCGAGGAAGGTTTCGGCGACGGTTTTCTTTTCGGTGTTTTTGCCCTGCGTCGCGGAGCCGAAGACGTTCATGTCGTTGCCGCCGAGCATGGGGGTTGAGTCGCTATTTTGGCCGCCGGTGTTGGAGTAGACCTGCGTGTCGAGCATGAGGACTTTGACGTTGGGCCGGTTCTGCAGCATGACCTTGGAGGTGTTCTGGTAGCCGATGTCGCCGATGCCGCCGTCGCCGCCGACGACCCAGACCTTGGGCAACTCGACGATTTCCTGGTCGGTCATGAGCGCGTCAGTGAAGTGCGTGAAGTGGTAGTACTCTTCGGCGCTGAGGACGCTGGAGTCGGGGCCGGCTTCGCGGGTGAGGAGAATGTCGGCCAGGCGCTCGGGAAGGACGGAGCGGCGCGCGTGATCGACGATGAAGCTTTCGCCCATGAGCCAGCCAACGGTGACGCCGTCCTGGAAGAGCGAGTTCATCCACGGATAGGGGTGGGGGTTGTTGGGCGCGGTGGAACCGTAGACGGTGTTGCAGCCGGTGTGCGCGGCCATGGCCATGACGCTCATGCCGTTGGCGAGACGGCCGTCGATGGGCTGCAGGTTTTTGTGGTTGAAGGCCTCGGTGAGCAGGACCGCGGCGATGGCCTCGACTAATTGCGCGTCGGTGATTGCGCCGTGCTCGGCTTCGTAGGCTGCGATGCGCGCCTTGGTGTCGGATTCTTCTTCGCCGCCAAGACCCATGACGAGATGCGCGATGGCCTGACGGAGACGGGCGTATTCGGCAGGATTGCTTTCTTTGATTGCGGCGAGGCGGGCCGCGCCGGTTTTCTCGAGTTCGCCGGCCTTGGCGACGAAACGATCGCTCTTGGCGTGGTAGACGGGGCGCATGTAGGCTTCGGTGACGGCGGCTATCGAGCGCAGCACGCTTTTTTCGCCGCAGCCGGCGCAAGCGCCGTCGCCGGCGACGAGCGCGTCGTAGTTGGTGCGAACCATGAGCATGTTGCGCAGCGTGGCGGTTTTTGAGTCGGCGGGATTTGCGCCGTTGTAGAGGCCGAGATATTTCTGCGACGTGTCGGGCAGGAGGTCGAGGAATGCCGTGCCGGTTTCGTGCTCGGCGTTGACCTCTTCAGTTTCCTGCACCATCTTGAGCGCCATGTGATCGCCGCAGGCGGTGACGCAAGCCGCGCAGCCTTTGCACAGATCGCTGACAAAGATGGAGAAGATGCCGCCGGAGCCGGGGGATTTGCGCTCGGGCGAGGAGAAGATGGCGTTGGTCTTCTGGTAGGCCATCGGGACTTTATCGACGATTGCATAGAACTGCGCTTTGGCTTCGGGCGAGAAACCGTTCACGCTCTCTGTTACCTCGCGAATGATGGCGGGGAGCGGAGTGCCGGCCTTCATGTCCGCGAGCATACGCTGGCGGGTGAGCTTTTCGATTTCGGGCAGCTTGTCGATCATTTTGCGGCGCTCGGCGGGATCGACAACGTAGCGCGTGACTGCCGTGCCGAGGATTGTGCCGAGGTCCTGCGAGCAGTTGGGGAGGGCTGTGTCGGGGCAGACCGAGATGCACTCCATGCACTGCGTGCAATTTTCGGCGATGTAGAGCGGGGTTTCGCGGCGGGCGACGTATTTGGAGGCGGTGTCACCGGTGGCGGCGGCGATGACGCCCATGGCGGAGAGCGGCGTGGCCGGCTGGTCGTAGCCGTAGTGCGAGCGGAACTCCGCGTCGAAAGCATTAATCGAAGAGATTGGGGTGCGGGGGGCTTGTCCGGCGGGAGGCGGCGTGGAGCGGCGCATTGACTGCACGGGGCCGGCACCGACTTCGACGAAGGCCGGGGCCTGGGCGAGGATCGGGAGCAGAGCCTGGCCGCGGAGGCTGGAGTGATCGGCTGCGGCGACATCGCCGATGGCGATTTCCTTGACGCGCTCGAAGCCCTGGATCATGACTTCCATGTTGGACTGCACGACCGCGTCGCCGAGCTTGCCGAATTTCTTGACATATTGCTTGTGCACGACTTCGCGGAACTGCTCCTGCGTGATGCCGAACTCCTGGAGCATGGGGCTGACGGCGAAGAATGCGCCGAGGAAGGCATTGCCCTGCATGCGCAGTTGAAGGTCGGCGCGGTCGGTGGCCTTGCGCGCGATTTCGAAGCCGGGCAGGGTGAAGACGCGAATCTTTTTCTGGATGATCTGCTGGCGCGCCCAGATGGGCAGGTTTTTCCACGCGTGCTCGCCGTCAACGTCCGACTCCCAGACCAGGCTGCCGCCCTCCTGCATGCCGTCGAGCGGATTGGTGTGGGTGAAGGCCTTGGGATCGCAACAGAGAACGACGGTGACGTGGCGGAGGTCGCAATTGACGCGGATGCGGTCTTTGGCGGCGACCATGAAGTAGCTGGTGGGCGCGCCCTTTTTCTCGGAGCCGTACTTGGGATTGGCGCTGACGTGGATGACCTCCTTGGGATTGCCGAGGTCGTCCTTGAGGCCGTCGCGCTCAAAGAGCAGGTCGTTGAGGTCGCCGAGAATTGCGCCGAGATTCTTGCCGGTGGTGATTGCGCCCCAACCGCCGATGGAGTGGAAGCGCA
The DNA here is from genome assembly GCA_049512795.1 of Occallatibacter sp. Lineage (GTDB taxonomy): Bacteria > Acidobacteriota > Terriglobia > Terriglobales > Acidobacteriaceae > Telmatobacter. Next base: position 1,626 of record JBEKWT010000264.1, on the reverse strand, counting down.
CGGCCACCGCGCCCTCGGGAAGCAGCGAAGGGGTTTCATCGCCGATGACGCTGTAGGGATGGTCGATGCCGAGAACGATGAAGTTGATGCCGTCGGCAGCGGTCTTGCCGTCTTTGCGCGCGCGGCCGGCGGTAGCGAACTCGAAGGCTCCGATGATGTGCTCGGGGCGGAAGTCGCGCGAGCCAAGGCCGTAGCTGCCGCCGATGAAGAGCGGGACTTCGGCGAGGGTAATTGAGGGAAGGCCTTCGGTTCCCTGCAGGGCTTTTGAAAACGCGGTGCGAATGTCGCGGCCAAGAGGATTGTCGCCGGAGAGAGCTTCGTCGGTGCGCTCGAGAATGATGACATTCTTTTTGCCTTTGAGGGCGGCGACGAGGGCGGCCTCAGGGAATGGGCGAATGACGTTGACGTGGACGGAGCCGACGCTGGAATTGCGGGTCTGGCGCAGGTAGTCGACGGCGGCTTCGATGTTTTCAGCGGCTGAACCGAGGGAGACGAAGACCGTGTCGGCATCGGCGGTCTTGTACTCGGTGACCAAGCCGTAATAGCGGCCGGTGAGGTCGCCGAAGTCCTTATATGCGGCCTCAAGGAACGGAAGAATCGGCTCGGCAAAGTTATTGCGCCGCGCGACGACGCCCTGCATGTAGTGTTCCTGGTTCTGCACCGGGCCGAGGAGGACGGGATTGGTGAGATCCATCATCTTGGGAACGCGGCGGCGGGTGGGTCCGAAGAGAACGCGCTGCGCTTCGGTGGGGCAGTCGATGATGTCGTCGGGAGCGCCGAGATACTCGCGGATCAGCTCCGATTCGTGCTTGTAGAAGGTGCGCTCCAGGTGGGTGGTGAGGAAGCCGTCCATGATGTTCATGCCGGGTGTGAGCGAGAGCTCGGTGACGCGGCGGAGAATGAGGGCCTGGTCGGCGGCCTGCTGCGCGTCCTTGCCGAAGAGCATGATCCAGCCGGTGTCTAGGGCGCCGTAGATATCGTCATGGCCGCAATGGACGTTGAGGGCGTGCTTGGTGAGGGCGCGCGCGCCGACTTCGAGGACCATCGTCGAGGCTTTGCCGGGGGCGTGGTAGTACTGCTCGACGCCGTAGACCACGCCCTGGCCGGAGGTGAAGTTGACCACGCGCTTGCCGCACACCGAGTGGGCGATGGCGCCGCCCTGGGCCGCGTGCTCGCCTTCGGCTTCGATGGCGATGGTGTTGTGGCCGAAGACGTTAAGGTTGCCTTCGGCATAGGCCTGCTGGAAGAGCTCGCCGCCCTCGGTGGAAGGCGTGATGGGATAGAAGACGCCGGCGTCGGCGATGCGCGTCTCCGTGTGGTATGCGACCAGCTGATTTCCGTTGGCGGTGACCCGAATGCCGGGATAGCGAGCTTTTGCCGTCATAAAACCCCCTCAGTTTGAGGCCAAGTGCTTTGTTTTGTTAGGCGCTGTCGGCGTCGTTCCGGCTAGGAGTGGGAAGAGCTCACGAGCCGCTCGCCTTCAAGACCGTCCTGCCCCACTCTCCGCGCGGATGCGCAGGCGGGGATGGAACCGCTCTAAGTCCAATGGCCGCAATGGTAAATCGGTTAATCCAAAGGGGCTGGATTGCCGGGACGGCCTATATCAAGTATGCACCTTGAAGTGAT
>JBEKWT010000263.1:0-7763 GCA_049512795.1 Occallatibacter sp. | reverse complement strand
GCCCTCAGCTCTACCTGCTTTGTCGCGATTTCGATTTTTGCCGGCGCGACCGTGCTGCCGCGCCCGAAAGTGCTCGCTTCGACGGTTATCGTGCCTGCGGTCTTGGTCGATTGCACGATCGCCTGCGCGAGCCCGTTGAAGAGCGACCGTCGCGGCTCCTTGTCGCTCTCGTGGCAGTTCGGATCGCCGTTGCCCACGCCGATCAGTGCGCCTTCGCCGCTGACTTTGAAGTTGATCATGTTGTCGGCCGTGGGAATCGCGCGGCCCGCGCTGTCGAGCGCGTCGACGGTGAGAACCACTACATCCGCGCCATCGGCGTTGATTCCTCCTCGGTCCAAAGTCGCCCGGTCCGCCGTCAGACGCAGCGACGCAATCGGTCCGGTCGTTTCGCGCTTTTCCGTCAGCACGAGTTTGCCGTCCTTCCATCCCTGCGCTTCGATCGCCCCAGGCTCGTAGCGCACCTTCCATTCAACATGCCCGAGCCGCGCCACCTTCTGCCGGCCCTGGCTCTTGCCGTTCAGCAGAAGCTCAACCTCATCGAGGTTCGAGTGAACCCACACGGAAATCTCCTCGCCTTCCCTGCCTTCCCACGTCCAGTGCGGGAACAGGTGCAGCACGGGCTCTTTCGTCCACCACGACTTGTAGTAGAAGAAGTTGTCCTTGGGAAATCCGCACATGTCCGCGATGCCGAAGTCCGAGTTGATTGACGGCCATCCGTAAGGCGTGGGCTCGCCGCGATAGTCGAATCCGGTCCACGCAAAGCCGCCCGCTTCCCACTCGTGCGTGGCGTAGTAGGTCCACCACTCCTCCGCTGTCTCGCCCCAGCCCGGCTGATTCACGTCGTAGGCGCTCAGAGTATTTCGCAGTGCGTCGGTTTGATAGCAGCCGCGCGTCGAGAGAGTGCTGGCCGTCTCCGATCCGTAAAGCGGCCGCGTGGGATGCTCTTTGTGATAGGGTTCCGGGCGTTTGAGGCCGTAGTTGAACCCGATGATATCGAGCGCATCGGAGAGGCCCTTCTCGTTGTCTCCATTCACCGCTGCGCTCACTACGCGGGTTGGATCGAGCTCGTGGCAGCGGCGCACCATGGTTGCGCCAATCTTCGCGCCCTCCTCGGCTTCGTCGTTCTGCAATTGCCACTCCTCGTTGCCGATGGACCAGATGATGATGGACGGCGAGTTGCGGTAGCGCTTGACCATGCCTTCGAGCTGCGCCAGGCCCTCAGGGTTGGAACTCATCTGGCGTGTCTCGCACATCATCATCATGCCCATGCGATCGCAGGCTTCAACCAGCTCCGGCGTGGGCATGTTGTGCGAGGTGCGCACGGCGTTGCAGCCCATCCCCTGCAATACGGCAATGCGAAACGCCTGCAAACGATCCGGTACCGCCGCGCCCACTCCGGCGTGATCCTGGTGGTTGCAGGTGCCCTGAATCTTGAGCGGCTGGCCGTTGAGGAAGAAGCCGTGGTCGGCGTCGAAGCGGAGGAATCGCACGCCAAAGCTCACACGCTCGGCATCCCGCGTCTTGTCGCCGGATTTGACGGTGATGACGGCGGTGTAAAGATTGGGCGTTTCCACCGACCACAGCGCCGGATCGCTGAGCTTCGCCGTAGCCGCAAAACTCGCCTTCCCGTCGACGTCTATCACTTGCGCGGGCGCCTCGGCCGCAGCCACCGTTTTGCCGGCCGCATCCAGAATCTGCCAGCTCACCGTGGCCTTCTCGAAGTTCTTGCCCTCGTTTACCACCACCGAAGCAAGTTCGAGGTTTACCGCCTTGCCGTCAGTTGCCTCCGGGCGGACGGTGCTCTCCCAGTTACCGAGATGCAGCGCGTCGGTCTTTGTGAGCCACACATGCCGGTAGATTCCGGCGCCCTCGTAGAACCAGCCGTCGCCAAAGGTCGCGTCGACGCGCGCCACAATGCAGTTCTTTTGGCCGACGGCGAGAAAATCCGTGATGTCGAATCGGAATGGCGCGTAGCCATTGTCGTTGCGGCCGATGAAGCACCCGTTCACAAAGACGAGCACGTCGCGGAATGCGCCATCGAACTCGACCGCGACGCGGCGCCCGGCGTCGCTCGCGGGGATGTCGAACTCCCGCCGGTACCACCCGACGCTGGTCTCGGGATAGCGCCGGCCGAGCGGCTTGTATCCGTGCGACTGGAGCGAGTCGTCCCACACAAACGGCAACTCTACCGCCCAGTCGTGGGGCAGATTCAGCGAGCGCCATTTCGAGTCGTCGTATCCCACGCGGGCAAACTTGAATTCGCCGGTCTTGGCGAAGTCCCCCTGATTGTTTCCAAACCCCAAGTCCTTGGCCGGGTCGCTGCCGTTGCCAAACTGGAACTTCCAGCCGAAGTCGAAGAGCAATTGCTCACGCGGAGCAACGGCGGTGCCGGAGCCGGTCTCGGGGGCACCCCCAAAAAGAGCGGCGGTGCGCGCCCACGCCGAGCGGGCTAAGAGAGACGAAGTTGAAAGCGCCAATCCGGATGAGAGCAGGTCGCGGCGGGAGATAGGAGACATTCAGAGCCTCTTTCAAATGAAGTTGTGCCGTAGATGCAAGAGTCACCTCGAACGGGCGGCAACAAAGCACTATAAACCAGCCCGCGCCCTTCTGTAAACGATTTCAGAAGTCGCCGAAAGGTCGCTGGCCGCGGGCGTCGATCAGGCTGGGCGGCATGGAGCAAGCCGGTTTTGAAGATGCTAAACTCGAACAGTCAACCAGCTCGATCGGAGAGATGGCCGAGTGGCTGAAGGCGCACGCTTGGAAAGCGTGTTTAGGGGAAACTCTAACCTGGGTTCGAATCCCAGTCTCTCCGCCAGCTTAATGGTCCTTCGGCTCCGCTCAGGATTTCGCCTGCGGGCTCGTCTCCGCCAGCTTAATGGTCCTTCGGCTCCGCTCAGGATTTCGCCTGCGGGCTCGCGCTCCGCTAACGCCCGCAAAACGGCTCAAGTTCGAATCCCAGTTTTTCCGCCATTGACCGTTTGCCGAAGCTCCCAAATACATCCCTGCATCGTACGAATCCCCATTCAGGAATGAGAATGAAGATTGGCCGGCTGGCAGCCGTTCGGTCGAAACCTCAAACTCTCTTGTGCCTTCCGTCGTGCTTGCTCTATGATTGCGTGAGTCGCAATTACTGCGACAGTCGAACAAAATCCTATATGATAAGAAAGATTGCACTTAGGTTTGTGCGGGCTGCGTGATCCAGGCTGTTTGAGCGTGCGATAGGAGCTTGGTCCAACTCGAGGAATTGGATTTTTCCCTGGGCAAGACCGACGGCGAGGAGGTCGCTCATGCGGGTATAGAGCTGGTCAGGAAATGGATCACGAAATGTGATCGAGAGGAAAAGAATGCGGCCGGAACAGTGGGAAATATTCAAGCGGGCGGTGAGGCGCGAAAAGATCGACAAGATCCCGATGGCGCTGATCATCGATAGTCCGTGGATTCCCGGATACCTCGGAATCAAGCACCTGGACTATTTTCTGGATCCCGAGCTCTGGTTTCAATCGAATTTGAAAATCATGCGCGAATTCCCTGACATCATCTTCATCCCCTCGTGGTGGATGGAATACGGGATGGCGGCTGAGCCCTCGGTGCTGGGAGCGAAGATCAAGTTCTGGCAGGACAATACCCCCAGCGAATACCACACGCTTTACCGCCTGGAGGATATCGACAGCTTCCCCGAGTACGAAGTCGAGGCCGACGGATTTGCGGGCCTTACCCTGCACCGCATCGGGATGGCGCGCCAGCGGATTCTGGATGCCGGATACATTCTGCCCATGGTGACCTCGCGCGGACCGATGTGCACGGCAGGATTCGTGCGCGGGACGACGGAATTCATGATCGATCTGGTCGAAAACTCAAAGGGTGCGCATAAGCTGCTCGACCTGTGCACCCGGGTGATCATCGACTGGCTGAAGGCGCAGCAGAAGGTGATGGGCGATACCGTGGAGAGCATCTTCATCCTCGACGACATTGTCGGTTTCGTAAACGAGGAGCATTACCTCGAATTCGCGCATCCTTATTTGAAGCGAATTTGCGACGCGTTTCCCAAGGATTGGGTCAAGCTGTATCACAACGACGCCGAAGTGGACGCCTGCCTTGACCATCTGCCCGACACTGGATTCAACGTGTTGAACTGGGGCAAGCAGCGGCACATCACCGAGGTGAAACGGCGCGTGGGCGACCGGATGTGCCTGATGGGCAATGTGAATCCATTGGAAGTCGCCGTTCGCGGAACCCCTGAGGAAGTGAAGGACGAGACCCTCGAAGTCCTGGAGGGTTCTGGCGGCGAGGGAATCATTCTTTCCGTCGGCGGCGGCGTCAGCCCGGGAATGCCGCGCGAAAATATTCTGGCCATGCAAGAGGCCCTCAACGAATTCAACTCCAAACGCGCCGCCGGAGCCGCGGCGAGCGCTCGCTGAGGAGACGAATCGATGCCCGATTATGCCTTGATGAACCAGCACCTGTACGAAGGCAACGCCAACGAGGTGGAGCGGCTGACCAAAGAAGCTCTGGCCGAAGGCCGTTCCGCGCAGGAAGTGCTGACCGATGGGCTGATCGCCGGCATGAGCGTGGTGGGCGAGGACTTCAAGCACAACGTGCTGTATGTGCCGGAGGTTCTGATCGCGGCGCGGGCGATGAAGGCGGGAATGGCGGTGCTGAAGCCACTGCTGACGTCGAAGGACGGCGGCACGAAGCCGAAAGGCGTGCTGCTGATGGGCACGGTCCGCGGCGATTTGCATGATATCGGCAAGAATCTCGTCGGCATGATGGCCGAGGGTGCGGGATTTGAGGTGCACGACATCGGCGTGGATCAGAGTGTCGACAAGTTCATGGCCGCCGCCGAGAAGTGCAAGCCGAACATAATCGGCATGAGCGCACTGCTCACGACGACCATGATGTACATGAAAACCGTGATCGAAGGGTTCCATGCGGCGGGCCATTCGGAGATCAAGATGGCGGTGGGCGGCGCTCCCATCAGCCAGATGTTTGCCGACGAGATTGGCGCCGATGGATACGGAGCCAATGCTTCCGCTGCCGTGGATTTGTTCCTGCGGCTGTCAGGACAACAGTGACCCAAATGGCCACTTACAAGATCCTTTATTGGCAGGAAGTCCCGACTCAAGTCAAAGTTGACGACGGGACCGACGATGTGACCGTGCAGCTCGATGGGCGATTCATGGAGCACATCGATCGCCTGGCCGTCATGCGCGGATTGCAGGATGCCGACGATTATCTGGCGCAATGGAAGTGGAGCGATGAACAGGAGCGCGAGGGAACCGCGCAGGAAGTGGCAAAGGCGCTGAAAGCGGAGCTCGAGGCCAAAGGCTGGTGAAACCCTTCGGCAAATTCGATCCGCTGATTGAGAATTCTCCTCGCGGCGCGTCGCGCCGTAGGCGCAAAGTTTATTAGCCCCGCGCTTCAGCGTGGGGAAGGATCAAGGATGTGAAATCGCAGTCCCGTAGGGACGGCGCTCGTATCTTGAATTCAGTCGGAATGCACTGTTCCACCATGGCCATCACGCTCATCATCAACGGAAAATCGACCGAGGCCAACGCGGGCATCTCTCTCTTCGATCAAGCCGAGGCCATGGGCATCGACGTTCCTACCTCATGCCGCAAGCAAGGCAAATGCAAGGAATGCATGGTCGAGGTAGTTGAGGGCATGTCGGCACTATCGCCGATGACGGAGGCGGAGTGTCATCTGAAGGGAAACTTTCGCCTCTCCTGCCAGACATTTGTCACCGGCCCCGCTGGCGGAGTCTCGAGCGGCCAGGTCTCAGGCGGTCAAGTCCGCTGCCACACCATGCGCCGAGGACACATGCGGATCGAGCGCCAGGCGTGCGGACTGCCTGCAAGCGGTCAGGCGCTCGAGCTCGATCCTGCCGTTACGCGCGACGGCGACCGCATCCTGATTGACGGAATCGAAGTCGAGCGATCTACCGGGCCGATTCACGGCATCGCCATGGACCTGGGAACGACGACCGTGGTGGTGCGCTTGATGGATCTCGAAAGCGGAGAGTTGATTGCGGACACATCGTTTGAGAATCCGCAGCGATTCGGCGGCTCGGAGATCATGTCGCGCATCGCATACGACACCAGCCATCCGGGAAGATTGTTGATGCGCACGCTGGCCGGATACCTGAGCCATGCGATCGAGAGATTCCCCATCGATACGAAGACGATTTACGAAATGGTCGTCGTTGGCAACTCCACCATGCGCGATCTTTTCTTCCGGCAGAACGTGTATTCGATCGGCCAGACTCCGTACCGGTCGATTACCGAGATCGAAATGTCCGAAGGCAAGCGCATCACGACGAGCCTCGTCGAATCCGGCCTGCGCAGCCTTTTGCCGATTCATCCCAAAGCCCGCGTGTATGGAGCTCCCATCATCAGCGGACACGTGGGAGCTGATGCCGCCGCGTGTATGCTGGCCGCGGACCTTGCGCACGAGGAGCGACTCGTCGCGATCATGGACATCGGCACCAACACTGAGCTCGTCGTCGGCAACAAGGATCGGATTCTCGCGGCGTCGTGCCCGGCAGGGCCGGCTTTCGAAGGCGGAGCCATTGCCTGCGGCATGCCCGCCTTGGACGGCGCTATCGAGGAAGTTTCGGTTGCCGAAGACGGAAAGTTTCAGATTCGCGTCATCGGCGACGTAGCGCCGGAGGGGATTTGCGGTTCGGGCCTGGTCGATCTGCTCAGCGAGTTGCTGCGCACCGGCCGCATGAACGAGCGCGGGCGATTCGACGACGTCGTCGATCGCATCGATCTCAGCCATGGAGAAAACGGCGATGTCTATCTCCTCGAGAGCGACGTGAATGAGTTGGCTCAGGCCAAGGGCGCTAATGTCGCGGGGCTTCAAGCGGTCTTCAACACTTACGGCATCGACTTTGACGATGTCGACATGTTTTACCTCGCCGGCGGCTTTGGGCGGCACATCAACGTGGAAGCCTCGAAGCGAATCGGACTCGTGCCCAATCTCGCGCCGGAGAAGTTCGTCAGGGCCGGCAATCTGGCGATTGAAGGCGCGACGATCGCGTTGCTGTCGAAAGCAAAACGACAGGAGCTGGAAAAGCTGGTAAAAAAAGTGCAGCACTGCCGCCTGGAAACGCACCCGAACTTCTTCGATTTCTTCGTGGAGGGCTGTCAGTTTAAAGCCGTGGAGCCGATTTCATGCGCCAGGTAGCCGAGGCTATCGAGATTGCGGACTCGCTCGCCGGCCTGGACGTGCCGCCGCAGGAGTATGTGCGGCTGCTCGGTTATCCCCGCGGCTGGGTGCTGGAAGGACGCGCCCGCGAATTGGCGGATTGGGCGCGCGACTGGTATGCGAAACACGGCCGGCCGTGGTTCTATGCGCGGCAGGCGGAGAGCTTGGAATTCGACCACACGTTTCGGAGCAACGCAGCCCGCCGCGATTCGACCCTGGCCGACGCGATCCGCATTGACGGTGTCCTCTTCAACAGCAAGCGCCTGCATAGCGCGCTCGCGCAAGCCGGGGCGCACAGCGCGATTCTGGTTGCCGTCGGCGCAGGCCCTGAAGCCGAGGAAGAGGCGCGCCGGCGCTGGAGCGAGGAGAAACCCGACGAATACTTCTTCCTCGAGGTGTTTGCCTCCGCAGTGGTTGAACATCTCACGACACTCGCCGGGGCCCGTCTTTGCGATTGGGCGGAACAGCGCGGAATGGCTGTGCTCCCTCACTCCAGCCCCGGCTATCCCGATTGGAACGTAGCGGAACAGCCGCGCCTGCTGGAGTTGATCAAGCAA
>JBEKWT010000262.1:0-4914 GCA_049512795.1 Occallatibacter sp. | reverse complement strand
CTGAACACCACGCGCAAAACCATCGAAATCTTCCGCTGCCACGAGATTTACGAAGTCCCCACCGAAGTAAGCGAGCGGCTGCACGTAAAAATTATGGAACGCTGCAAGAAGGTGAAGTAGCAGGATTCAGCTCCAGCCTCGACCCGTCCCCCGGCCTCTCCAATTCCTGGCGCCGACACCTGTCTGTCTGGTCCCCTGCTCTCGCGCCGCAGGCGCAGCGTTAGTTAGCCCCGCGCTTCAGTGTGGGGAAAACGCCCATCGGAGATCCCGGAGTCCCGTAGGGACGGCGCAAACAAGCCCCGTGAACCTCTAGGTGCGGGCCAAGAAAGACAAACCCGGGACGGCCTGAGCGAAGCTGAAGGATCCCCGCTCTCAAGCCAAGAGCCACCCCAGGCAAAAGGGCCATAACCCGCTGAAATCATTCGCAAAATGCCCGCAATAATATATTTGCCGCGGAAACCAGGTGGGGCGACAATGTTTGCATGGATACTAGGCGAACAATCGGCGGATTCTGCGCATTTTGCGGAGGTCTCGTCGTGAACATTATCCAAGGGACGCATCCCGACTGGTTTGGCAATCACGCATGGATACTTCCAGTGTCCTTAGTGGTTCTATTTGTGGGCCTTCTTTTTTGGCTTTGCCACAGTTTCACAGTTTTGCTCTTTAGGGGTTTTGCGTTTCGCGGAGCACACTTCTGCGTCGCTCGCAACGAATCGAACGAATAGCTAATTCGCCCGCCAAAGCGAGCTGAGAAGGCTTCTCTTTCTTCTAAAGCCGCCGCTTCAGCAGCCTGGAACGGGGTTCTTGAACACGAGGTCGATCGGGAGCCAGTCAGTGAGGCGCTTGTCGTCGATTTCGGAGTCTCCGGCGGTGCTCGACAGCGTCGACCGCGTGAGCGCTACGGTGATCTTCACTTTCCCCTTCACGCAGTACTCCTCAAGAAGCGTGGCCAGGCTCTGGTCGGTTGCATCCATATAGTCGGCCGAGAGTGCGCCATCGGTGCCGGGCAGATCGACCGCGCCCATGATGATCTGGTTCATCGTCATCGTAGCTTTGCTCTTGAGGCCCGAAGTGTCGACGCGCACCACCAGAATGGCTCTTTTGTCGAGCGAGTCAGGAGGCGCGTTGGGGTCGGCCGTGTACTTGATGGGCGGAATGGTGATGCCAGCCTTGCTGGGCTTGGCGGGCGGCGCGCCCAGGGCGAGATGGTAAGGAGGCCCCGTAAATTTGGGCTTAACCGGAATGCCGGGGTTCTGGGGTCCGCACCCTGCAAGTAGAGCCAATGCCGCGATCGCGAAAAGAATGGATTTGTTCAAGTCATCCTCCAAGCAGTTCAAAACAACGCGCCATGATAGCACCGGCGCGGGAGGATGGAGTGTGACGGGAAAGGCGGGGACCAAGGGAACAAGGGACCGAGAAGGCAGGGAACGGGGGCTAAGGGACTACGGGACCACGCGACTTCGGAACTGAGGGAATGGGAGGGGCAGTGACCACGGGGAGGGCCGGGATGGCGGGACCACAACTTTCGGCGCAAGATAGAGTCTGAACTATCAGCAAGCTCGTGCCGTGCAGCGATGTGCCGGCCATTCCCCTACGAGGAGCATTTGCGATGGAGCTGTTGCGCTGCGCGATTGCCCTCGTTCTCTCCTGGAGCCTCTGCTTCCCTGTTCCGCTGGCGATGGCCCAGGATGCGGCAGAAAACCAGAAATTCACACAGACAAAGCATCGGCCGGAATATGCGGCGAAACCCGAACCGGGGCAACTGCAGGGCGACGCGCGGATTCTCCATGCGCTGAACCGATTGACATTTGGTCCGAGGGACGGGGATCTCGAAGCCGTGCGGGCGATGGGCCCCGGCGAAATCGGCCTCGACAAATGGTTCGATGGGCAACTGCACCCGGAGAATATCGACGAAACTGATTTGAATGCCCGTCTGGCCGAGTATCCCGCGATGCAGTGGAGCACGCAGGATCTGATGTTCCGCATGCCGGGCCCGGCCATCATCCGCCAGGCGGCGGACGGGAAGATTGAGATTCCGCCGGGCGGGACGCTGCACGCGGTTTATGAGAACCAGATTTACCGCTACCAGTTGAGGAAAGCGGCGCAGGCTGACAAGCAGGTCAGCAAGCCAGCGAGTCAGCAAGTCAGCGGGCCGGCGGATACGGGGAGCCCGTCGATGAGCGCGGCGGCGCCGGCGGCAAGCGCGACGGCCCCGGCCGGCAGCAACGCAAACATGGAAGGGCCCGCAAACTCGAGCGCAAGTCCGGGCGGGAACCCGATCGCAAATCCAAACCCCAACCCGAACATCGACACGGGCGGGGGAATGACGCGGCCGTCCCCGGTCCCCAAAAGCGAGGGACCGGGGGCACCCGCGACGAATATGGCCGCGACGCAGCCGGGACCCGCGCAGCAGCCGGACATGAGCGCGGCGGTTCCGAATATGGCCGCGACGACAACGCCCGCAACAAATCAGGCGTCGAATCAGGCGTCGGGGGCTCCTGCGGTTGACGAGCCGAGGATCGCCCGCATTCTTGCATTGCCGCCGGAGGATCGCGTACGGCGTCTGCAGGCGATGCAGCCGGATGAGTTCGAGAGCTTTATCAAATCGCTGAAGCCCGTGCAGCGCGCGGCTCTGGTGGCCGGCATGAGCCCGGATTTGAGAGAGTCCGTCGAGGACCTGGCGGCTCCGGAGCAGACGGTGGTGCGCGAGCTGATGGCCGAGCGGCTGACGCGCGACATTTATTCGAATGCGCAGTTGCAGGAAGTAATGACGGACTTCTGGCTGAATCACTTCAACGTGTATCTGCGCAAGAACGAGCAGATGCCCTACTACCTGGTGAGCTACGAGCGCGACACGATGAGGCCGCACGCGATGGGGAAGTTCGAGGACCTGCTGGAAGCGGTGGCGCACAGCCCGGCGATGCTCATCTATCTGGACAACGCACAGAGCATGGGGCCGGATTCGCTGGCCGCGGAGCGCGCGAAGATGGGGGCTGCGCGACGGCCGAACGCGAAGAAGCAGGCGCCGGAGGGGCTGAACGAAAACTATGCGCGCGAACTGATGGAGCTGCACACCGTGGGCGTGAACGGCGGATACACGCAGGCAGATGTGACGCAGGTGGCGCGCGTGCTGACCGGCTGGACGGTGGACAGGCCGCAACTGGGCGGCGAGTTTCAGTTCAACGAGAACCGGCATGAGCCGGGCACGAAGAAAGTGATGGGCACAAAGATCAAAGACGGTGGCGAGAAGGAAGGGCTTGAGCTGTTGCACATGCTGGCGATGCGGCCGGCGACGGCCGAGTTCATCTCGCGCAAGCTGGCAATCCGGTTTGTGAGCGACGATCCGCCGCAGGCGCTGGTGGACCGGATGGCGAAGGCGTACATGGCAAGCGGCGGCGATATTCCGGCGGTGCTGAAGACGCTGTTCCATTCGCCGGAGTTCTGGGCGGCCGGCGACGACAGCGCCAAGGTGAAGACGCCGCTGGAATACGTGGTGAGCGCGGTGCGGGCGAGCAATGCGAACGTGGCGAATTTTGAGCCGCTGGTGAATGCGCTGCGGCAGATGGGAATGCCGCTGTATGGATGCGTTCCGCCGGTGGGGTACAAGTGGGACGAGGCCGACTGGGTGAGCACGGGAGCGCTGGTAGACCGGATGAACTTCGCATTGTCACTGGCTTCGAACAAGCTGCCGGGAATTACGGTGGGGTGGGCGCCAGAGATGGATATGAGCGCGCTGGACAGCGATGCGCCGGCGCAGCAAGTGGTGCCCACGCCGGAGACGGAAGAGGCGCGGCTGGAGCAGGTGCTGCTGCCGGGCGGAGTGAGCGATGCGACTCGAGCGGCGGCGCTGAAGGAGTTTGAGGCGCAGAGCGCGGCGGCGGATGCGCCGATGATGATGGCGCGGAACCCGCAGGCGCCGGAATCGTTCGACAGAATCAGGGCTGGTTCGGGGGCAGGCTCGGGGGTAGGCTCTGGGGCACCGGCGGCGCGGAGAGCGAATCGCGCACCGGCGGCGGACGCGTACGAGCGCGAAGACCAATTGCTGGCAGGATTGCTGATGGGGTCGCCGGAGTTTCAGCGAAGATAGCAGAGTTGGCGGGGTTAGAAAGACAGCGAGTTAGCGAGTTAGCAAGTTGGCGGAGATAGCGGAGTTAGAGAGACAGCGAGTTGGCGAGTTAGCAGGTCGGTGAGTTAGTAAGTTGGCGGCGTCAGCGGATTCGCGGAGTTAGAAGGCGAGTAAGTGGCGAGCGGAGCGAAAGTTGAATTAGGCTTGGAATCAGGAGATTCAAAATGCGGATGAACCGGCGATTTTTTCTGCACAAGGGCGCGCTGGCCGTGGCGGGCACGACGGCGATGCCGAATTTTCTTGTACGCAGCGTTTTGGCGCAGGCGGCCGGAGGGCAGTTCGAGCGGGGCCAGCGTCTGGTGGTGATCTTCCAGCGCGGCGCGGCGGATGGGCTGAACGTGGTGGTCCCCTATCGCGAGAAGAATTACTACAAGATGCGGCCGAGCATTGCGATTCCGGAGGGTCAGGTGTTGGACCTGGATGGATTTTTTGGACTGCATCCGTCGCTTGCCGCGTTCAAGCCGCTTTACGATCAGGGCCAACTGGCGATTGTGCACGCGTGCGGGTCGCCGGATATGAGCCGGTCGCACTTTGACGCGCAGGACTACATGGAGTCGGGGACGCCGGGAGTGAAGAACACGGAGGATGGCTGGCTGAACCGCGCGCTGCAGGCCCAAGATACGGCTGATGCCGCGTATGTTGCCGCGTGCCGTTGCGGGCGGCATAATCAGGAGCATACGGCGTTTCGCGCGCTGGCGCTCGGCGCCGAAGTCCCGCGCACGCTGGCGGGGACGGTTCCGGCAATCGCGATCGGCAACGTGAACAACTTTACGGTGGCGGGACGCGGC
>JBEKWT010000261.1:0-4929 GCA_049512795.1 Occallatibacter sp. | reverse complement strand
GAATTGCCGGCCGTTGAGCGCGACTGGGAAGCCCTCTTCGAAGCGAATGGTAACCTCCTCGCGCTGGATCTCGATATCGTCGCGCCAGAATGCCGCGCCCATGATGGGAACGACGATCTTGACGGACGAAGAGAGATGCTCGAGATCCTTGGCTTCATGGGTTGCGCCAAGGATGTTGGAGTCGGTGGAGTAGGCCTTTTCCGCCGACATCTTATAGGCGAAGCCGGAGCGCTGCATGAAGGCAGACATCTCGGCGCGGCCGCCTAGTTCGTCGATGAAAGCTGCGTCAAGCCATGGCTTGTAAACCTGGAGGTTGGGATTGACGAGCAGGCCGTAACGATAAAAGCGCTCGATGTCGTTGCCTTTGAAGGTAGAGCCGTCGCCCCAGATGTGGACATCGTCCTCCTTCATTGCGGCGACCAGCATGGTGCCCGTGACTGCGCGGCCGATGGGGGTGGTGTTGAAATAGGGGACACCGGCGGTGGTGATGTGAAAGGCGCCAGCCTGTAGCGCGGCGAGTCCTTCGCGAACGAGCGGGCCACGGCAATCGATGAGGCGAGCCACTTCGGCGCCATATTCGAGGGCCATGCGCGGAATGGCGTCGTAGTCGGTTTCATCGGGCTGGCCGAGATTGGCTGTATAGGCGTAAGGGATCGCGCCCTTCTGCCTCATCCAGTGCAGGGCGGCGGAGGTGTCGAGCCCACCGGAGAAGGCGATGCCGACCTTCTGGCGGATAGGCAAAGACTCGAGAATTACGGACATGCTTGCCAAGCCTCAATGCAACGAACAGTGGACAGTGATCAGATTGTTCATGCTCCTACTCGCTGCTGACGTTAAATTCCACACTCATCTTTGGAACAGTGAGCTTCGAACAAGAACGCATCTGTGCGCCTCTGCTACCGTTCACTGAAACTTCTCCACATTCACGAGGCCGCCAAGCAACAACAACAAAAGCGCCTTTTGTACGTGCAGGCGATTTTCGGCCTGATCGAAGACGATCGACTGCGGGCTGTCAATGACGACGTCGGTGACTTCCTCTCCCCGGCGCGCGGGCAGGCAATGCATGAAGACCGCGTGAGACGCGGCTTTTTGCATCAGCGCCTCGTTTACCTGGTAGGGCCGGAAAATGGGAGCGCGTTTTGTGGACTCGTGCTCGAAGCCCATGCTCACGCACACATCGGTGTAAACGGCGTCAGCGCCTTCAACGGCCGCAAGCGGATCCTGCAACAGCCGCGATTCGCAGTGATTCTTCTCTGCGATCTCGCGCGCGATAGTCACGACTTCGGTTTTGGGCGAGTAGCGGCGTGGCGTAGCAACGGTGACGTTGGCGCCCAACTGCGCTCCCGTCAGCATGAGAGAGTGGCATACATTGTTGCCGTCGCCCACGTAGGTGAAGTTGAGACCAACTGCGGTGCCGAAGTGCTCCTCAAGCGTCATGAAGTCGGCGAGTGCCTGGCAGGGGTGCCCAAAATCAGACAGTGCATTCACGACCGGCACACGCGAATTGGCAGCCATCTCAGTGATGGTGTCATGCGCATACGTGCGCAACACGATCACGTCCACCCAGCGCTCCAGGTTCTTTGCCACATCGGCAATGGTTTCGCGCTCGCCCAGCGGCGAATTGGTCTGGTCGACGAAGATCGCATTGCCGCCCATAGTGTTGATGCCGGCCTCAAATGCCAGACGCGTGCGCAGGCTCGCCTTTTCGAACATGAGCACCATCTGCTTTGCGTCGAGGCCATTGCGGTACTCGCGAGGATTGCGCTTGACGTCGTGGCCCAGCTTCATGAGCGCCCGCACCTCGGCGCTGGAGAGATCGGCGATCGAGCAGAGATCCTCGCCGGCCATTCGCGCGGCCGCGGCAAGAACATCGGGGTCCTTTTGCACGGGAACATCGAGCTCTTTACGCTCCATTGTCGTTCTACTAGCCATGATGGTGACCTCCCGCAGACTCGCCGAGGCGAGCCGCAGTGTGTACTGTGAAGATTTCATCCAGCGCGGCGATTGCCGTGTCCACATGGGCGCGTTCCAGAATGTAAGGCGGCAGGAAACGCAGCACCGTGTCGCTGGTGCAATTGATGAGGATGTGACGATTGAGCATTTCAGTCACGGTGAGCTTCGCGAGTTCCGCCGAATCGAGCTCGGCGGCGATCATCAGGCCCTTTCCGCGTACGTCGACGATGGTCTCGTGCCGAGCGGCGAGCGAGCGCAGGCGATCCATAAAATAGCCGCCAACCTGAGTCGCACGCGCCAACAGACCGTTCTTTTCGATCGCGTCAATGACGGCGATGCCGACGGCACAGGCCAACGGTCCGCCGCCGAATGTCGTGCCGTGCATGCCGGCGTGCATCACGCGAGCAACTTCTTCGGTGCACATCACGGCGCCGAGAGGAAGTCCGCCGGCGAGTGGCTTGGCGAATGTGGTCACGTCAGGCTGAATGCCGTAGTGCTGATACGCGCACCACTTTCCGGTCCGTCCCATGCCGGACTGAATCTCATCGACGATCAGCAATGCGCCGGTCGAGTTGGCCAGTGCGCGCGCCTCGGAGAAGAACTCCTGCGTCAGCGGCCGCACGCCGCCTTCGCCCTGAATGGCTTCGACGAGGATGGCGCAGACTTCGCTGGAAAACTTCTCACGCAGGTCGGCGACATCGTTGAAGCGTACGAACTCAACGCCCGGAACCACGGGGGCAAACGGTTCGCGGTACTTTTCCTTGAACGTGGTGGACATGGAGCCAAATGTGCGGCCGTGAAAACTCTGCTCCAAGGCAAGGAACTTCGTTCCAATGTGCGCGCCCTCGCTGCGCTTCAGTCCTGCAGAGGCGCGCGCCAGTTTGAGCGCGCCCTCCCACGCTTCAGTGCCGGTGTTGGCGAAGAAAACGCGGTCCAGCCCGGTGCGCTCGGTGAGGCGCAACGCCAATTCAGCCTGGCCCTCGTGATAGTAGAGATTCGACGAATGGATGAGCGCGCGACTCTGGCGGGCAATCGTCTCGACGATCGCCGGATGGTTGTATCCGAGCGCGTTGACGCCGATGCCGCTGAGCAAATCGAGATAGCGATCACCCGCTTCGTCGATGATGTAGACCCCTTCACCGTCCACGAAAAGCACCGGGCTCCGCTCATACGTGGAGAGGAGCAGGCGGGCTTCCGCGGCGCGAATCTCTTCGAGTTTCATCGTTCGAAAAACCTCCTAGGCAACCATCACTTCAGTGCCATGAGCTACACGCGTGCTGCACAAATCGGGCAGGGATCCTGCAGCTTCGGCGGGTAGAATCCGTACGCGCTTCACACCGTTGAGAAGCGCCTCGCGGCAGGCGCTAAGCTTAGGCAGCATGCCGCCGGAGATCACCGCGCTCTTGACCATCTCCGCGATTTGATCGATTGAAAGCCAGCGCAAAACCTCGCCGTCGGCTCCCTTTACGCCGGGAACGTCAGTGAGAAACACCAGCGCGTCGGCGTGGCAGGCTATGGCGCAGGCCGCAGCCATCTCGTCAGCGTTGATGTTGTAGTACTCGCCGTCGAATCCGAGGGCCATGGAGCAAAGAACCGGAACGCCATTCAACTGCCAAACGGCTTCAATCCAGCGGGGGTCGCTCGCGGCGATCTCGCCGACGAAGCCAAGATCGGGCGATGTGCGCTTTTTGCGCGCGCGAAAGAGCAATCCGTCGCCGCCGGAGAGGCCGACCGCCGGTTGACCAAGCGCGCCCAGAGCAGCGACGAGGCCTTTGTTCACGCGGCCGGCAAAGACCATCAGCGCGACATCGCGCGTCTCCGCGTCTGTGACGCGCAGGCCGTCAATAAACTCACTCCGCTTGCCCAGTGCCTTGAGCATCCGGGTCAACTGCAGGCCGCCTCCGTGGACAACGACTACCTGATTGCCGTCACGCGCCAGTTCGGCGATGGCTCGCGTGCAACCTTCGAGCAGCCTGGGGTCTTCAAGGCCAGCGCCACCGAGTTTGACGACGTACTTCATTTCAGGCTCTCCGCGGCGAGTTTCATAGGAGACCCTCCGACTCGGGCCAGCCCTGCATCACGTTCAGATTCTGAATCGCCTGGCCGGAAGCGCCTTTCAGAAGATTGTCGAGGCAACTGATGATGACCGCGCGCTTGCCGCCGGCATCGAGTTGAAATCCGATGTCCGCGTAGTTTGTCCGTACGGAGTACTGAATCTGCGGCAGCGCCTTTTCGTAGAGCCGCACCATTGGGCTGCCTGCAAAAAACTTGTGATACACCCGCGCTACACTCTCACGCGTCTGCGCCTTCGTGAAGTGCACATAAATCGTCGATAGAATTCCGCGCGGAATCGGCAACAGGTGCGGCGTAAAAACAATCTGGCAGCTGGAAATGCAGATCTCCTCCAATATTTCGCCGGTATGGCGATGCGCAAACACGCTGTAGGCGGAAAGATTGTCCGCCGCGTACATGAAATGTGTTCTGGCCGTAGCCGCCTTACCGGCACCGCTGACACCGCTCTTCGCGTCGGCCACAATTCCATGCTCGAGATCGACTAGACCCGCCGCGACGAGTGGCTTAAGCGCCAGAATAATCGAGGTTGCATAGCAGCCAGGATTAGCGACCAGCTTCGCAGACGCAATCTGTTTGCGATGCAGCTCCGGCATGCCGTAGACGGCCTTCGCCTGCGTGGAGGCAGCAAGCTCTGAGCCTTCGTCTTCAAACGCATAGATGGCGCGATTAACCGGCTCAGTCAGCCGCCACGCTGCGCTCAGATCGATGACGCGCAACCCGCGCTTGAGCGCTTCAGGGACCCACTCGCGCGACTGCTCGTGCGGAGTGGCGAGAAACAAAACGTCAACGTCGCGCTCGGCCAGGAGTTCCCACGAGAAGGCCTCGAGCTTCAGGTTGGCGGTACCGTTGTTGTCTCCTAGTTGTGGGTGAATCTCTGTAAGCGGAATTCCGCCTCGCGCCTGA
>JBEKWT010000260.1:0-8024 GCA_049512795.1 Occallatibacter sp. | reverse complement strand
CGCGATCTGAACGAAGGGGAAGGGCCGATGACGACGGCCAGCTTTGTGCCGGCGGTCGATGTGTATGAGGACGAGAAAAAGGTCGTCCTGAAACTGGAAGTGCCGGGCATCGAAGAGAAGGACCTGGACGTGAGCGTGGAAAACAACACGCTGACGGTCAAGGGCGAGCGCAAGTTCGAGAAAGAAGAGAAGGAAGAGAACTTCCATCGCATCGAGCGGCGCTACGGCAGCTTCTATCGCGCGTTTACGCTGCCCACGACCGTGGATACGGAGAGCGTGGCGGCCAGCTACAACGCCGGCGTGCTGAAGCTGGAGCTGAAGAAAAAGCCCGAAGCCCAGCCCAAGCAGATCAAGGTTAACGTGAACCAGACGCTGGCGGCGTAAAAGCCACAGGGGTCGGTTCTCAGGTTTCAGGGATCAGATTTCAGGGATCAGTCGCCCTTCCCGGCGCGACCCATACTATGCTTGCCATAGAGCGAGTTCGGTGCCGCGGCGCTCATCAAGGGACATCGGCTGATCCCGTTTTTCTGAGCCCGGATACCTGAAACCTGCCCTCTCGTTCCGCAAAATCATTCATTGAGGCATCAAACCATGGCCATTCGTTGGGAAAAATTGACGGTCAAGACGCAGCAGGCGATCCAGGAGGCACAGTCGCGCGCTGCCGAGCTCGGCAACCCCGAGTTGCAGCCCGTGCACTTGTTGCTCGCACTGATTGAGGACCGCGAGGGCGTGGTGCCCTCAGTGCTCGAAAAGATCGGTGTGCCCACGGAGCATTTGGAGAGCGACCTGCGCGGAATCGAGCAGAAACTGCCCCGGGTGGCCGGCGTGGCGGCGCAGCCCAGCATGAGCCAGGCGATGAACAAGGTGCTCGAACAGGCTTTTCGCGAGGCCGCGAACTTCAAGGACGAGTACGTTTCAACGGAGCACCTGCTGCTTGGCGTGGCGCACTTGAAAGGCGATGCGGCGCGCGATGCGCTGGTGGCTGCCGGCGCCACGCATGAGGCCATTCTTCAGGCGCTGACCGCGGTGCGCGGCTCGCAGCGCGTGACCGACCAGAATCCGGAGGAGAAGTTTCAGGCGCTGGAAAAATACGCCAAGGATCTGACGGAGCTCGCGCGCCGTGGGAAGCTCGATCCGGTGATCGGCCGCGACGAGGAGATTCGGCGTGTCATTCAGGTGTTGAGCCGCCGCACGAAAAACAATCCTGTCCTTATTGGCGAGCCCGGTGTGGGCAAAACAGCCATCGTGGAGGGCCTCGCCCGCCGCATCATTTCGGGCGACGTGCCGGAAGGCCTGCGCGACAAGCGCGTCATCGCGCTCGATCTGGGCTCGATGCTCGCCGGGGCCAAGTATCGCGGCGAGTTCGAGGACCGGCTCAAGGCAGTGCTGAAAGAAATCGAAGAATCGAACGGCCAGATTGTGCTCTTCATCGACGAGCTGCACACGCTTGTGGGCTGAAGCCGGCGCTGGCGCGCGGCGAACTGCGGGCGATCGGCGCAACCACGCTGAACGAGTACCGCAAGTACATCGAGAAGGACAAGGCGCTAGAGCGCCGCTTCCAGATCGTCTATGTGGGCGAGCCGAACGTCGAGGATACGATTGCGATTCTGCGCGGACTGAAGGAACGCTACGAGTCGCACCACAACGTGCGCATCAAGGACGCGGCGATTGTTGCCGCGGCAACGCTCTCGCACCGCTACATCAGCGACCGCTTTTTGCCCGATAAGGCAATCGACCTTGTGGACGAGGCTGCGGCTTCGCTGGCGATCCAGATCGGCTCAGTACCGACCGAGATCGACCAGTTGGAGCGCCAGGCCACGTCGCTCGAGATCGAGCGCGCCGCGCTGAAGCGCGAGACCGACACTGCGAGCAAGGAACGGCTTGCAGTGGTGGAGCGCGAAGTGGCGCAACTGCGCGAGCAGATTACCGCATTGCGCGCACGGTGGACGAAGGAACGCGAGGCCATCAATCGCATCGGCGATCTGAAGAAAAAGATTGAAGCACTGCGCTTCGAGGCCGAGGAGCAGACCCGCAAGGGCCAGCTTGATCGCGCCGCGCAGATTCAATACGGCGAGTTGCCGAAGCTGGAAGCGGAGCTGAAGAAGCTCGCGGCGCAGAATGGCAAGGCCGGTGCGGCGCGGATGCTGAAAGAAGAAGTGGACGAAGAGGACATTGCAAAGATCGTGAGCAAATGGACGGGCATTCCCGTCTCGCGCATGTTGGAGGGCGAGGTGAAGAAGCTCGTCCAGATGGAAGACCGGCTGCGTGAGCGCGTGGTGGGCCAGGACGATGCGCTGACGATTGTGGCGAACGCCATTCGCCGTTCGCGCGCGGGCCTGAGCGATCCCAAGCGGCCCATCGGCTCGTTTATTTTCCTTGGACCGACGGGAGTAGGAAAGACGGAGACGGCGCGCGCACTGGCGGAGTTCCTGTTCGACGATGAGCAGGCACTGGTGCGCATCGACATGAGCGAGTATATGGAGAAGCACGCCGTGGCTCGCCTGATCGGCGCGCCGCCGGGATACGTGGGCTACGACGAAGGCGGCCAGCTGACCGAGGCGATTCATCGGCGGCCCTACGCGGTGATTCTGTTCGATGAGATTGAAAAGGCGCACCCGGATGTCTTCAACATTTTGCTGCAGGTGATGGACGATGGGCGCCTGACTGACGCCAAGGGCCGGACAGTTGATTTCAAGAACACAGTACTGATCATGACGTCGAACCTGGGCGCGGCGATGCTCGCGGGCGAGAAGCTGAAGACGGAGCACGACTTCGACATGGCGCGCGAAAGCGTGATGCGCGTGTTGCGCGAGCATTTCCGGCCGGAATTTTTGAATCGCGTGGACGATATTGTGATCTTCCGCTCGCTGGGCAACGCGCAATTGAGCAAGATTCTCGATTTGCGGCTGAACGAAGTGCGCAAGCTGCTTGAAGACCGGGCAATTTCGCTCGAATTGACCGAGCCGGCGCGGCAGTTGATCCTAGCTTCCGGCTCCGATGCGGCTTACGGCGCACGCCCGCTCAAGCGTGCGCTGCAGCGCATGGTGCAGGATCCGCTGGCGATCCTGCAGCGCATGGTGCAGGATCCGCTGGCGATCAAGATTCTCGACGGCGAAGTGCTGCACGGAGCGCACGTGCGCATCGACGTGGACCGCAAATCGAACCAGCTGGTCTTTGAGCCGATGGGGCGAGAAGCGATGGCGTGAGAAACAGTGGTCAGTGATCAGTTGTCAGTGATCGGTGGACAGGCCCCGTGATGCGGAGCCTGTTTTTTGTCTGTGCGTTTGCAATAGTTGCGTCTTGACGCAGCGCAAGAATTCACTGCCGCAGTTCCACGAGCGTTGCGCCCTGGCCGCCTTCGTTCTGCGGAGCCTCTGCGATTCCGGCAACGTGCGGATGAGATTTGAGGAATTCGCGGACGCCGCGGCGCAAAACTCCAGCACCGTGGCCGTGTATGACGCGCACGCGCGGCAGCCCGGCAAGAAAGGCGTGGTCGAGATATTTCTCGAGTTCGCCGGCCGCTTCATCGACCGTGCGGCCGATGAGATTGATCTCCGCGCGCAGCTCGTCAGTGTTCGCGCTCGTCACTGTTACATGCACGCCTTTCTGTTTTCTGGCCGCGGCGAGCGGGTCAAATTTCACCTGCCCGGGCTTCCCATGCCCGGAATCCCCTCCAAAACCTTGGGGCGCGGAGCACTCGTCCCGCTTGACGCGCATCTTGATGGGGCCGAGCGCAACTTCGAATAGGTCCTTTTCGACTTCGCGCTGCACCACGGCGACTTTGCCCATCGATTTCAGAAATACGCTATCGCCTGGCGCGATGTGGCGCAGCAGGTGCGGTTGCGCATTTTCGTCGCCCTGGTCGGCACCGGTGCGGTGCGCAACAACGGCCTGGTTAAAGCTTTCCTGAAACTCGCGCCGCAGGCGGGTGATGCGGCGCTCGGCTTCTTTCGAGAGCTTCTGTTGCGCGGCACGGTCCTCGACAGCACGCACGTTTTCCCGCATCTGGAATTCGAAATCCTTGAGCAGCGAGTCGAGCTTCGTTTCCAGTTCGCGCACACGGTTGCGTACCTCGACATCGCCTTCGCGCTCCAGCCGCTTCCTCTCCTGATTGAGCGTGTATTGCTGCTCGCGAGCCGCCTTGCGTTCGACTTCGAGTTCTGCCAGTTCGGCGTGAAGTTTGTCGAGGAATCGCGCGATGTCTGCTTGCTGCGAGCCAAGGCGTTCGCGGGCCGCGGCGATGATTGCGGCGTTCAGGCCCAGACGTTCTGCCGTCTGAATTCCGGCCGAAGCGCCGGGCACACCGAGATGAAACCGATAGTCGGGAACCAGTGTCCGCTCGTCTACGCCAGCTGCGGCATTGCGCACGCCGGGCGTGTTGGCTGCGTAGACCTTGAGGGACGTGTGATGCGTCGAGATCAGCGACCATGCGCCCGCCTTGAGAAAATGATGCGCCACGGCCACGGCCAGCGCCGCACCTTCTTCAGGATCGGTGGAGGAGCCGAGCTCGTCGAGCAGCACGAGCGAGCGCGCATCGGCGAGGCGAGAGAGACGGTCAAGATTGGTGATGTGCGCGGAGAAGGTGGAGAGCGCCGCTTCGATGGATTGCGCATCGCCGATGTCGGCGAGGAATGCAGTGAACACGGGAAAAATGGCAAGTGTGGCTGGAACTGGAATTCCAGCCTGCGCCATCATGGCGAGCAGAGCCGTGGTCTTGAGCGCCACCGTCTTGCCGCCGGTGTTGGGCCCGCTGATGATGAGCTGGCGCTCGTCCGCCGTCAGTTCCAGAACGAGTGGAACCGTTTGTCCGCCGCTCGCGCGCAAGCGCTTTTCGAGCAGTGGATGGCGCGCGCCCTCGAGCAGGAGCCGCTTGGGATCAAATGAAGGCGAGACGCAATCGAACTCGCGCGCAAATCGCGCCCGCGCCAACAGGCTGTCGACCAAGGCCAGCACACGCGCGCCCTCGACCAGACTGAGTGCGTAGCCGCCGACCTGACGCGTGAGTGCCACGAAGATGCGGTGAATCTCCGACTGTTCTTCCTCGATGAGCCGCACGAGTTCGTTGTTCTGCTCGATGGTTTCTAGCGGCTCGACGTAGACCGTTTGGCCCGAGGAGCTCGCGCCGTGAATCACTCCGGTGACGCGCCGCTTGAGCTCCGCGCGCACGGGAATCACGAAGCGCTCGCCGCGAATGGTGATGACGTCGTCCTGGGTTGCGTTTTCAGCGGTGAGCTTGCGTAACGCCGCGCGCAAGCTTTCCTCAATGACTTTCTGCTGCCGCTCCTGCTCGCGGCGGATGCGATTCAGCTCTGGTGAGGCGTCGTCGGCAAGCGAGCCGTCTGGCTGAATCTTGCGTTCGATGGATTCGGCGAGCGGCCGCAAACTCGTGGTGAGTGCCGCTGAAAGCTCGGAAAGTCCAGGCAGTTTGCCAACAAGCCGCATCGGAGGCTCGCGAAGGAGCGCTTGCCATGAGGCGACGTCGTTGGCAAGTCGCGCGATGCTCTGGAGCTCGCCCGCTTCGAGCGCAGCGCCGTCAATTTGCGCTTTGGCCGCAAGTTGCGTGGGATCGAATAGCCCGCCTAGCGGAATGGAGACTTGTTCTGTAAGGATCAGCCGCACTTCTTGGGCAAGAATGTGCTGGCGCGCAATCCATTCCTCGTCGGTTGAGGGATGCAGCGCGAGGATCGATTCGCGGCCGACTGCAGATGCGGCGAAGCCTGCGACGAGCACGAGGAGCGGCTGCCACTCAAGCGCGACCAGATCTGCGTGCTCAGTTGGCGACGGAATGGGATCGAGCAGCGGCATCGTCAGCAACTATGGTAGCGTTTGTGGGCTTCATCGCGCCGCGATAGGCCTGCAGTTGCTGCGTAACCGCGACGATCAGGCGGCGGGTACCGTGCGTCACTTTGACGTTGTGTCGGGCTTCGCAGCAGGGGTAGAAGGGGCGGGGCTGGCTGCGGCGCTGTCGCCGCTGCTCGGTGCCTTTGGTTCGGACTTTGCCTCCGATTTTGCGTCCGGCTTCGTGTCGGATGCAGATTCGGCAGCGGACGAGCTGCTCTTCGAGGCGTAATCGTTCACGTACCAACCGGCACCCTTGAAGCTCAGGCCGGGCGCGGTGAGAGTCCGCTCCAGAACGCCGCCGCACTGAGGGCAGACCTTCTCCGGCTCGGTGTTGAAGTGCTGGATTTTCTCAAAGCGATGGCCGCACTGTGTGCAGCGATACGGATACAGCGGCAAAGTTTCTGTCCCCTCGGCGAGGAATCGTTCAACTT
Source organism: Occallatibacter sp. (assembly GCA_049512795.1). Lineage (GTDB taxonomy): Bacteria > Acidobacteriota > Terriglobia > Terriglobales > Acidobacteriaceae > Telmatobacter. The sequence goes on along the minus strand of JBEKWT010000260.1, from coordinate 1,752 downwards.
CTATTCTAACGGGCGGGCGGCGGATCGCAGGAAATCTCGCCGCCCGCGCGACATGCCGGAGGTAACAGGCCGAGCAGTTCTTAATGCACCTGGATGGGAACAGAGGCGCTCACGTTCTCCCAGGCCAGCGTCAGAGTGCCCTTGCCTCCGCCGTTGTCGGTGATCGTATACGTCAAATCCTCGACGAGCGAGGGGGGAGCGGACATCGTCATCTTCGTTTTGCCAAGATCCTGAGTAGAGTCGTAGGCAAGGCCCCACTCGCCGTTCTTCTTGTTCACGATCAAGACCCAATTCGCGGGATCGGAGATGTCGACGAACAGAGTGTAGGTGCCGGCGGGAACGCTGAGGTCGCCGATGGTCAGGTCAGCGTCAGTCTTCAGCGTGGTGGCGGCGTTCGCGCCCCCGCGCCAAACCGGGTAATGCGGATCGTGGCTGATGAGGCCGTCTTTGGTGTAGATTTTGCCTTCGCGCCCATTCACACGCGGCGAGCTGTATGTGATGGTGATGCTTTTGCCGCCGACGGTAACTGACGCCGTGGCCGGCGGGCTTTTGGGCGGCGCCTTCTGTTGGGCGATCACAGCTGTCGCAGCGAGCAAGAGGCCCATACAAACCAAAATGTGCTTCATAGTAATGTTTCTCCTCCGGGCAGAGCCAGGTACTTGTTGGGGTCGGCTCCGACGCGTTGATTGTCGCACCGCACGGGTAGGTTGCGAAAGCCGCCTATGTGAAAACCCTGTTATGATGCGCCAAAGGAAGATGCATGGCGGGCGGTGAGAGCAACAATTCGGCGGGGGCGCGCTTTCGCGCGGCGCTCAAGGCGGAGAAGCCGTTGCAGGTGGCGGGGACGATCAACGCGTACGCGGCGCGCATGGCGGAGGCTGTGGGTTTTCGCGCGATTTATCTCTCCGGTGGCGGCGTGGCGGCCAATTCGCTTGGCGTTCCGGACCTGGGGATCAGCACGATGGAGGATGTGCTGACGGACGTTCGGCGCATCACCGGTGCTTGCACGCTGCCATTGCTGGTCGATATCGATACCGGATGGGGCGGAGCGTTCAACATCGCTCGGACAATTCGCGAGATGATCAAGGCGGGCGCGGCGGCGGTGCACATTGAGGACCAGGTGAGCGCCAAGCGATGCGGCCATCGGCCAGGCAAGGAGCTTGTGCCGGCCGAAGAAATGGTAGATCGGATCAAGACCGCCGTGGATGCGCGCACCGATCCGGAGTTTGTGATCATGGCGCGGACTGATGCGTTGGCGGGCGAAGGGTTGGCGCGGGCGATTGAGCGAGCGCAGGCGTACGTGGCGGCTGGGGCCGACATGATTTTTGCCGAGGCGGTGACTGAAGCGTCGATGTATGCCGCGTTTCGCAAGGCTGTGGGAGTGCCGATTCTCGCCAACATCACCGAGTTCGGCAAAACGCCGCTCTTTACGCGCGAGGAGCTGGCAGCGGCGGGCGTCGACATCATTCTTTATTGCTGCGCGGCGTATCGGGCGATGAATGCCGCTGCGCTGAAAGTCTACGAGGCGATTCGCACCGAGGGAACGCAGAAAAATCTGCTGCCGCTGATGCAAACTCGCGACGAGCTCTACCGCTATCTTGGCTACCACGCATACGAGCAGAAGCTGGATGAGCTTTTTGCGGAGGGTAAGGGCAAAGAGTAGACATTTCTGTAACGATTCGTTGGATCAATGCTCTTTGGGGGTCGAACCGTGAGCGTTCAAGAGGCGAGCGCCTTCAGGCCAAAGAAGTC
>JBEKWT010000259.1:0-4961 GCA_049512795.1 Occallatibacter sp. | reverse complement strand
AAGTCGGTCCGCAGTGGCAGCGCCGCGGGAGCGTCAAAGATCACCCGGCTGTGCGCCACCGGAACATCTTCCTGGCCGAGCTCGACACGCCCAACGCGGCCCGGCGCAAACAGCGGCTGCGTTTCTGCCTCTGTGTACTCCTCTTCCACCACCACTCCCGGAGCAATCGCCGGAAACGGCGCGTGCAGCCGCTTGCCGTCGCTGTAGGTCTTGTAGTCGCCGCCGCGTGCCGGCGCTTCGGTGATCGTATTCGCGTCAAGGGTGTGGACGCTGAAGTCCGGCGCGATCACCCGCGCGCGGATGACGGGCCGCGCCTCATGCCACGGCTCCCAGCCGACCGAAAGAGAGTCCCATCCCTCGGCGCCCTTCTGCGTGAGCACCTTGTAGACGATCCGTCCCACGTGAGCCATGCGCCCCGCATCGTCAAACGTGTAGCTCTCGTCTTCCACCAGCTCCACAACATTGGCGCCGTCGGGGACGGGCACCGCGGATGCCGCCTCGTAGAGCGCTTTGGGATCGGCGGAAAAGTCCGGCGCAGCCCACGGGGCAATATCGGCGCTGGGATTTGCGCTGGGGGCCGCACTCGCGGCCGGAGGTACGGGAGATTGTGCAGGTGCGGCCGCGTTAACCGCGCATGCGATGAGAACAAAGAAAAGACTGGGTATGAATAGGCGTAAGAAGGAATTGGACACGGGTCACCCGGTTCGATGGATTGTGAAACAACGGTAAACCGAGCGGGACCGAAGCGCAAGCAGACCAGCGGCTCGCATCGCCGGTTCTGTCATTAAGCCGGGCCGCTCGCATCGTCTCGCCTACGGCTATACTGTTCCAGGAGTTGACCATGGATAACCAAGGCGGCGGCACCGCAAACAGGTTCTGCGGAGGGTGTGGTGCGCCCCTCCTTCCAGACACACGATTTTGCCCCTCATGCGGGAAACCCGTAGAGCTGCAAGGCGGGCAGGCCGTTCCTGCAGCTTCAATGCCACCCGCTCCTCAGGCTCCGCAGCAATTCCCCGCGCAAGGCGCCAACGTGGCTGGAACAAATCCGCAAGGATTGAAGTGTCCACGCTGCGGATCCACTCAAGTCCAAATTGGGAAGCGTGGATGGAAATGGACAACGGGCATGATCGGAAGCGGAAACACCGTAGTTACATGTCTGCAGTGCGGAAACAAGTTCTAGCCGGATTGCGCGGTCATCGCCCCAGAGCAACCTCAACCCGCCTTCCGAACCTCCGCCGCGATCCTTCTCAGCTCCGGCAGCACCTTGCCCAGCGCCACAGGCGCGGCATTGCGCGTCCCCAGCGCGAAGTACACATCGCGATAGTGCCGGTAAAGCTGCTCGTAGACGGCCGCTGATTTCGCATCTGGCTCGACCGTGCGCAGCGGCAGGCACACCGCGGCCTGCGCCTCTTCAATGGTCTTGTAAGCTCCCGCGGCAAGCAATGCAAAGATCCCCGACCCCAGACTCGTCGGAATCCCTGCGGGCACCAGCACCGGCTTGTTCAGCACGTTCGCGTAGACGCGATTCAGCACTTCGTTCTTTTGCGGAATGCCGCCCGCGTTGATTACGCGATCGATCTTCACTTTGCTATCGCCGCGCACTCCCGGCTCCGCCATTCGTTCCAGAATGATGCGCGTATGAAACGCAGTGCCTTCAATGGCGGCGAATAGCTCGTCCTGCGCCGTGTGCACCAGGTTCCAGCCGAGTGTTACGCCGCCCAGCTCCGGATTCACCAGCACCGTGCGATCGCCGTTGTCCCAGCTCAGCCGCAGCAGTCCGGTCTGGCCCGCCTTGTACGCGTCGAGCCCTTCACTGAGGGCGGCCACCGTGGTTCCGGCGCGCCTGGCAATGGCCTCAAAGATGTCGCCCACCGCGGAAAGCCCCGCTTCGATGCCGGTGTATTGCGGATGGACGCTGCCTGGCACGACGCCGCACACTCCCGGAACCAGTTCCGCCTGGCGCGCCATCGCAATGATGCACGTGGACGTGCCCACCACATTTACCGCATCGCCTTCGCGAATGTTCGAGCCGATCGCGTCCCAGTGCGCGTCAAAGGCGCCCACGGGAATCGGAATTCCCGCGCGCAAACCTAGCTCCGCCGCCCACTTCGCCGAAAGATGCCCCGCCAGGTGATCGCTGGTCAGGTACTCGCCGCCCATCTTCGCGCGCACGCCGGCAAACAGCGGATCGACCGCAACAAGAAACTCTTCCGGCGGCAGCCCGCCCCACTTCGGATTCCACATCCACTTGTGGCCCATCGCGCACACACTGCGCTTCAGCGCGGCCGCGTCCGTCACGCCGCACAGCGTCGCCGCCACCATGTCGCAATGTTCGAGCGCGGTCCGAAAGCGCGCGCGTTTCTCAGGATTGTGCCGTAGCCAGTGCAGAAGTTTGGCAAATCCCCACTCGTGCGAGTAAACGCCTCCGCACCACTCGATACCCTCGAACCCCAGTTCGTGCGCTTTGCGCGTGATCTCCTCGGCCTCGGCGAACGCGCGATGATCGCACCACAAGTAGTACTCGCCGAGCGGCTCCAGCGCCTCGCCAACAGGAATCACGCTCGATCCCGTCGTGTCGAGCGCGATCGCGGCCACCTGCGCGCCAGCGATGCCCGTCGCCTTCAGCGCGTCCTTCGTTGCCGCGGCCAGAGCGGCCATCTGGTCGCTGTGCGATTGCGTTGCGTAATTCGGGTCCTCGCGCTTGCGGTGCAGCGGATAGCTGGCCGATGCGGTGCCGATCGGCCCCTTTTTGCTGTCAACCAAAGTCACGCGAACGCTGAGTGTGCCGAAATCGACTCCGGCGACGATGGTCATGGAATCTTCTCCTTCGGTAAACGCTTTCTGACCCGCCCACCAGACTACACCATATCCCTGCACCCTTGCGACGAATCGAGTCGCTCGGTAGTGGCTCAGTTTGACAGGCTGAGCCGCTACCCGCCGCTCGCAACTATTTCTTCGCGCCAGTGAACATCGAGATAAGCTTGCCCATGATTCCGGGCTTGGCGGCCGGTTGCGCAGGGGATGGCTTGGCCGGAGCTGCGGGCACCGAAGCCGGCGGGCTCTGTGGCTTCGGCGTGGCCGGCGGTGACCCGGGGCCGACGCCTGGGCTTGCGTCGTTTGGCCCTCCATTGACGACCGTCGCGTGTGCGAACTGCGGCGGCGGCGCTGCGCTGTCCAGGTTCTTTACCAGAATCGTGATGCGCCGGTTGGATGGGTCATAGGGATTGTTCTTCACGCGCAGCATCTGGTCCGCGAATCCGCGCACCTGCGTCACCTGGTCCGAGCGCACTCCATCCTGCTGCAGCAGCCGCCGGGCTGAGTTGGCGCGGTCCGCAGAAAGTTCCCAGTTGCTGTAATTCGCGTCGGTCGAGTACTGCGCCGCGTCCGTGTGCCCCTCGATGAGCAGTTGGTTGGGCAGCGTCTTCAGCTCCGCGGCCAGCAGCGCCAGCAGCTCCTGGCCGCTCGGACTCAGTTGTGCGCTGCCGCTTTGGTAGAATGTTCCGTTTTTATCTTCGATAAGCTCGATTCGCAGCCCCTCGGGAGTAATCGTGATCTCGATCTGCTTGACCAGCTTCTCCAGATCCTTGCGCGCCTCGATCTCCTTCTCCAGTTTCTCCTTCAGCTCCTGGAGCTTCTTCTGATTCGGGTCTCCTTCCGGCGCCGGGCCCGCGCCGGTCGACGGCCCGTTTCCCGACATCGTGGTTCCCAGAAGGCCACCCGTTCCCAAGGGATCGTTGAAGTAGCCGGCCACCGCCTTCTTCACCGGATCGTTCTGGGCCATCAGCCACAGCACAATGAACAGTGACATCATTGCGGTCACGAAGTCGGCATAGGCCACCTTCCACGCGCCGCCGTGATGGCCGCCATGCCCGCCCTTCTTCTTGATCACAATGATGGGTTGCGCCTTCGCCGTCATACGGCCAGTCGGTCCCTTCTCCCCTGCTCATTACCGGGGGCCCCCGGCGACAGGTCTTCGCCGCTGGGGTGGCTCGGTCCCTCTTCTTAAGCCGCCGCCGCGGCCGCTTCCGCCGCCGGCTCACTCTTGTTCTTGCAGTTCTTCTCCATCTCGTCGAAGTTCGGCCGCGCGTATGCGGGGATCGCGCGCCGCCCCAGCTCGATCGCAATCATCGGCGCCGAACCCTTTAGAAACGCCAGCAGCAGCACGCGCAGCACATGGAGATAATCGTTGTGCTCGTCGGCCAGCTTCTTCATGCTGGAGGCCAATGGCCCCACCACTCCGTAACACAGCAGGATGCCGAGAAACGTTCCCACTAATGCCGCGGCCACGTGCTTGCCGATCTCCTCCGGCGGCCCTCCCAGAGAGCCCATCGTGATCACGACACCGAGCACCGCGGCCACAATGCCCAGGCCCGGCAGTGAATCCGCCACTGTGTTCAACGAGTCGGCCGGTTGCACCGACGCCTGATGATGGACTTCCATGTCGAGCTCCATCATCTGATCCATGTCAAACGGCTCCACGCCTCCCGTGATTGCGGTGCGTAGCGTGTCGCAAACAAAATCCCGCGCATGATGATCGTTGAGGAACTCCGGATAATTCTTGAAGATCGCGCTCTCGCTCGGCTTTTCCACGTCCATCTCCACCGCCAGCAGGCCCTCTTTGCGCACCTTGTTCAGGAATTGGTACATCATCTTCAGTGTGCTCAGATAGCGTGCTTTGGTAAACGGCGAGCCTTTCATCGAGGCCATGAGTCCCGCAACAATATCCTTCAGAATGCGGACGGGATTCGCCACCAGCAGCGTTCCTGAAGCCGCGCCGGCAATAATCAGAAGCTCGGCGGGTTGCAAAAGGACGAGGATGTGCCCCTTCTCCATCAGGAAGCCCGCAATGATCGCGGCAAACACCACGAAGATGCCTATGATGGCAAACATGTCGATCCCTCCACTGGAGCCGCTGCCGCGTCGTCCGCCGCAAGGGTCGCCCGGTTCCCGCCCGTCCGGCT
>JBEKWT010000258.1:0-4971 GCA_049512795.1 Occallatibacter sp. | reverse complement strand
CACTCCGTGGGCTCGACCAGGTACTGCTCCAGTTTGCGGTTGGGATAGGTATAGGTGGTGAGGCGGAGTTGGCGGCCGGGATAGGTGATGTCGAAGGCGCGAAAGGTCATGCCGCCGCGGAGCTCTTCGTGGGACTGGCGCAGGCTGAGCGGCTCGCCGAGCGGAGCCAGGCTGGTTTCGAAGTCGGCGATGGCCTGGAGCGTGAAGTAGTCGTTCAAATTCGGCGCAAGGAGCGAGCGGTCGATGCGGCCCTGTTGCAAGCCGCGATAGATTTCGAGGGCCTGCTGCTCGGGACCGTTGAGAGGGTAACCGGCGACGAGCGGCGCGGTCAGCTTGGCGATTGTGCCGGCGGCGCCGACGGCGTCCTGGTTGGTGAGGACGGCCACGGCCACGCCGTCATCGATGAGGACTTCATTGTCGGAGACGAATCCGGAGACTTCGCCGGAGTGCTCGATAGAGCGATGGCCGTCGCGATCGCGGACCTCGACGCCGAGGCCGTAGCGCGTGGCGTCGCCGTTTTTCAACTTCACATCAGTGAACATGACCTTGTAGCTCTCGGGTTTCAGGAGCGATTGCGCAATCAGGCTTTCGTCCCAGAGGGCGAGGTCGTGGGCGGTCATGGCGAGCTCGCCGGCAGCAAACATCCAGCCAGCACCTTCTTTGGGCGCGGGGCGCAGCGGACCGAGGGCGTGGCGATAGTAGGCCGTGGCGTCGGGAGACACAAGCTGGTTCTCGTCGGAGTTCCAGACGGAAGTCATGCCGAGCGGGCGGAAGATGCGCTCAGTGAGAAATTGAAAGAGTGGCTCGCCGGAGACGATCTCGACGATGCGACCAGCGATGACGAAGTTGGTGTTCGAGTATTGCCATTCGGTGCCGGGATCGAAGTCGAGAGGTTTTCTTGCCCAGGTGTCGAGGATCTGCTGCGCAGTTTCGGGCTGGAGCATGGGGGTCATGACGTAATCCTCGGGCCAGTAGTCCTGATAGCCGGAGGTGTGAGAGAGAATTTCGCGGATGGTGACTTCGTTGCCGCGGGTGAGGCCGGGGATGAATTTGCCGACAGGGTCGTCGATAGACAGTTTGCCTTGTTCCTGCAGCATGAGGATTGCGGCGGCGGTAAATTGCTTGGAGATGGAGCCGATGGAGTAGCGCATTTCCGGTGCGGCGGGAATTGCGGAAGCGGAGCCCGTGGCAAGGCGCGCAAAACCGTAGGCGTGGGTATAGATGAGCTTGCCGTGCTGGACGACGGCGATGGAGGCGGAGGGGACGCCGGTGGCCTCGAGAACCTGCGCGGCGATGCGGTCGATACTGAAGAAAAGATCGGGGCGGTCGCGGAGGTCGGGGGAAAAAGTGTCGATAGTCTGGTTGGGGGATTGGTTCGGGGTTTGGGCCGGGAAGTGCGGAGCAACTGCAGCCAGCAGCAGAATCGACAGAATTGCGATGCGCGAAGAGCTTTGGAATCGAAGCATGGGAGCCGTTTCCCTCTTTTCAAGGATAGACGCGCGGGACGTGGCGGCGCGATTTGTGCCGCTTGCGTACGATAGGCTGTGCAAAGGCGGGCGACGCGCGATTTCGAAGTGGACGATGCGCGACTCTCAACGAGAACGAAATCGCCGGAGGCGAGGACGGGAGCGGCTGAGCGAAAATGCAAAGGCTGATTGAGGGACATAAGAAGTTCCTGGCCGAAGTGTTTCCGGCGAGGAAGAGCCACTTTCATTTGCTGGCGGAGGGGCAGACGCCGGAGTGGCTGTTTATTACGTGCGCGGATTCGCGCGTGCTGCCGGACCTGATTCTGGGGACGGCGCCGGGGGATTTGTTCATTTCGCGCAGCATCGGGAACGTTGTGCCGATTACGAGCCAAGATGTGGACGGTGTGACGGCGACCATCGAGTACGCGGTGGAGGTGCTGAAGGTGAGGCACGCGATCGTGTGCGGGCACTCGGACTGCGGGGCGCTGAAGGCGGCGCTTGACCTGAAGAGCCTGGAGAATCTGCCCAAGGCGCGGCGATGGCTGGAGCAGGTGGAGACGGCGTTCGCATATCGGCAGCCGCTTAACTCGGCCGACGGAGAGAGCGCGGAACTGGCGTCGCTGATTCGCGGCAACGTGGTGGCGCAACTGAAGAACCTCGAGGCGCAGATTCCGGTGCGGAGCGCGATGGCGGAGGGCAGGCTGACGGTACATGGGTGGTACTACGACATTTTGACGGGGCGGATTGAGGAGTGGGACGAGGGGCTAAGGAGGTTTGTGGGGGTGGCGGGTGAGTTGTTTCAGTAATGGTCTTTGCTCGACAAATAGCTCGGCCTTGAGTAAACTAGATTATCATCTAGTTTGTTCGTTGAATTTCGGAGGGAACTATGCCGGGGGCGGAGACTGGTTACACCGAAATCGGCGCATTTGATGCCAAGACGAGGCTGTCCGAGATCCTGCGCAAAGTGGAACAGGGAGAAAGATTCACGATCACCGTACGTGGCCGGGCCGTGGCGGATGTGGTGCCGAGCCAAAACCGGGATAAGGAGCGCGTGGCTGAGGCGGTGCGACAACTTCGCGCCATGCCCAAAATTACCGGGGTCTCTGCTGAGACGATCAAAGAGTGGATTGAGGACGGGCGGGAATGAACGGGGTGCTCGATGCTTCAATGACATTGGCGTGGCTGTTCACGCGAGTCGATCCCGCTGAGGCAGCGCTGGCGGACCGGGCCCTTCGCGATTTGCCTTCAACTTCCTGGGTGGTACCAGCAATCTGGTACGCGGAGGTTGCGAACGGGCTGCTTCGCAGTGAGCGTGCAGGGCTGACTCAACCGCCGCAAACAGAATTCTTTCTGGATCGGGTTTCGTTGGCCCGAATCGAAACGGACCAGGAATCGCCGCGAACCCACCAAGTGAACTCGCTGGCCTTGGCGAGGGCACACCGGCTGTCGGCTTACGACGCGATGTATTTGGAGCTTGCACTCAGAAGAGGCGTTCCCCTGGCAACGTTCGACCCGAAGCTGGCGGAGGCGGCGCGCAAGGCGGGCGGGCGGGTGTTCGGGGATGCGGCGTAGGGAAGTGGTGGGGCGAGACAAATTCCGTGAATGAACCTCTTGCATGTTGAAGCGCCCTACTTGGCCATGGGTTCGCCGTTTAGCGCTGGTTTGTTCGAGGCTGCTCGAAAGCTCGCCGCGACGAGGTGCTTCGGTACGCCATTCTCCGCGGGGGTCCGCATGAGAAACGCTGTTGCCGCCGGATCATGCTTCAGATACGCATCAAGGAACTCCAGTGTGTATCGGGCCATCCAGTTATAGCTTTCAGCGCCTTCCTCGAGCGAGTAGTCTGCCGGCGAAAATTGCAGGGCTTCTTTCCGGAAACGTTCACTTCGCTGGTAAAAAGAGCTGAACTGGATGTGCGAAACACCGAGAAGCCGGATATGGAATAAATCGCCGTGTGTCCATTCGTTCAAGACGTTAGGTGCGAGGCCACCTTGGTTCTTGCCTTGGTGCATGGCGTCCCAGACCTCGATGGTCTCCTCAGCGCGACTGAAGACGAGTAACGGGATCAGCATTTGGTCGGGATGAACGTCACCGGCTTCCTGCACAGTTCCGGGAGAATAACGGAACGAGCCGTCAAGCGAAATCAACGCGTCAATGCGCTTGTCCCGGGCAGCGGCAAATAGGGCCGCCATTCCTCCCCAGCTATAGCCGATAACAGCGACAGAGGAAATTTCGGCGTCGGGCAAACTCTTTGCGAAGTCGATGAGGAAGGAGATGTCCTGTGCTTCGGCGTTGGCCCCGGGGAGATCGAGAGTCATGGAACGCTGATTTGCACCCATACTCGGCGTCGCCATGACGACATAGCCCTGGCTGGCGATGTACTCACAGAGCTCGATGTTCTCAATGGCGGGGGCGTTGAGGCTCGGCGCGTAGATTAGGACAGGAAATCGGCCGGACAACATGGCTGAATTGCGAACCGCTGAGGCAGAAAGAGCCGTAGTGCCGCGGGTGAAGTCCGCGACGAATGACTGCGGCTTGCCTTGGTCGACTGGCTTGTCGAAACTGGTCTCGGTCCGGATCAAGGCGGCATAGTCGCCGATGGTCATCTTCGGGGATGCTGAATCCTCCGCGGGATACCACACCAGCGTTTGCAGTGGACGAGGTCCTTCGGTTACGGGCACATCCGGCTGACCGCCTGGGTTGTGGAAAACGCGCGAACGGTCGTATTGCTCGACCACTTTGAGCCCTACTGCGTACGGGCCAGACTTCTGAGTGAAGCGGAATTGAAACTCCGGAGCAGTTTGCGCTGCGAGGTTCGCGGGGCCCAGAACCGCGAAGACAACCAGAGCAGTGGAACGGTGGAGCAGGCGCACGCAGGACTCTCCTACTGGATCGCAGCAAGTATAGACGAGGCGGGATTTCGAGTTTCTTGCATGGCGCAGAGGAGCTGAAACCGTGCATCCGTCCCTTCTCAGTGCGCTCCGGGCGGCGCTTCGGTGTGTTTGGGGGGCTTGGTGAAGAGCCAGGCGCAGGCGGCGCAAATGAGGGCGAGGACTGCGGTCCAGCGGAAGACATCGACGTAGGCGAGCTGGGCGGCCTGCTGTTCCATCAATCCGTAGATGAGGCCGTAGGAGCCGGGTCGCGCGGCGGCCGGGCCGAGACGATGGCCAAGGTAAGCGGCGATCATGGCGGACTTCTGCTGCAGCACGGCGGAGCTTGGAGAGAGGTTCGCGCCGAGTTCGGTCTGATGCAATGCGGCGCGGCGAATGATCGCGGTAGTGGCCATGGCAATGCCAATCGATCCGCCGATGTTGCGCAGCATGTTGAACAGGCCGGTGGCGTTACCCATCTCGTTACGGGAGATGGTGCGGGTGGACAAAGTGGCCAGCGGCACGAAGACAAAACTGAGCGCGAAACCGGTGAGCGTGATGGGAAAGAGCAGGGTGTAGGGACCGATGTCGAGGTTGACCTCGCCGAAGATGAAGGCGCAGACGGCGAAACCGAGGAA
>JBEKWT010000257.1:0-4999 GCA_049512795.1 Occallatibacter sp. | reverse complement strand
CTGCTCCTACGAGTCCCGACGAACGGCTCGAGGCGATCGCGAAGTACAGCAAAGGTTTTGTTTACGCGATTTCGCGCGTGGGCGTTACGGGCACGCAGCAGAGCGTGGCAGGCGATGCAAGGGCACTGGTCGAGCGCGTTCGGCGATACACGCGATTGCCGGTGGCTGTGGGGTTTGGCATCAGCAACGCGGAGCACGTGGCGCAGGTGGCGGAGTTCGCGGATGCGGCGGTGATCGGCAGCGCCATTGTCGAGATTGTGGAGCGGGCGACTCGCGAGAATGGAGCGGAATCGGCGCCGGGGGCGGTGGCTCGATTTATTCGAGACAGCCTTCAGCCAACAGCCATCAGCCGTCAGCCTTTTCCTGCTGGCGCGGACCACAACGACGCGTTCGATCATGTTGGGGACTGATGGCTGAAAGCTGACGGCTAGTTTTTCAGAGGATGCAATGACGATCGAAGAATTGCGAATCCGAATCGATGCCCTGGACCGCCAGCTCGTAGAGCTGCTGAGCGAGCGGGCGCGCGCTGCGCAGACGATCGGCAACCTGAAGGCCGCGACTTCGCTGCCGGTATATGAGCCGGAGCGCGAGAAGATCATCTACGCCAACGTGCGCGCGGCGAACAAGGGACCGTTGCCGGACATCGAGCTGACGCATATTTACGAGCGCATCATCGACGTGATGCGGGCGTTGCAGAGGAACGAGTTGGCCAGCCAACGAAATGCCCAGGCCGCCCAGGCAGAGAGTGGACGTTCGGGCCTCGCCGCGAGTGCACCACCATCCCAGCAACCCCGGCTCAACGAGCCACCCATCGCCCCCCCGCCGCACGACCCCGGGCCTGCGCCCGAGACAGGGAAAAAACAATGATTGTCGCGATGCAGGAGAAAGCCACTGAAGAACAAGTCGATGCCGTGATCAACGCCATGGAAGAGGCGGGAGTGAACGTGCATCGGACGACGGGAGAGTTCCAGACAATTCTGGCGGGGGTGGGTCCGACCGCCGGCCTCGATTTGACGAAGTTCGAGATGTTGCCCGGCGTGCTGCACGTGCATCGGATCAGCGCGCCCTACAAGCTGGCTGGGAGGGCATTTCGCCCCGAAGGGACCGTGGTGGAGTTTCGCAATGGCGCGACCATCGGGGGGCAAAAGGTCGCAGTCATCGCCGGACCCTGCGCGATTGAGAGCCGCGGACAGATCCTGGCCATTGCACAGTGCGTGAAGGCTGCGGGCGCGGGCTTTCTGCGCGGAGGAGCGTTCAAGCCACGCAGCTCGCCGTATTCGTTTCAGGGGCTGGGGATTACGGGACTGGAATTCATGCGCGAAGCGGCCGAGGCCAACGGGCTGCTGGTGGTGAGCGAGGTGATGGAGATTGCGCAAATTGAGCCCATGCTGCCGCTGGTGGACTGTTTCCAGGTGGGCGCGCGCAACATGCAGAACTTCAATTTGTTGCGCGAGCTGGGGCAGGTACGCAAGCCGATCCTGCTCAAGCGCGGGATTGCGGCGACGGTGGAGGAGCTGCTGCTTTCGAGCGAGTACATTCTTTCGGGCGGCAACTACGACGTGATCTTGTGCGAGCGCGGCATTCGGACGTATGAGACCGCAACGCGCAACACTATGGACATTTCGGCCATTCCGGTGGTGAAGAAGGTCTCGCACCTGCCGGTGGCGGCCGATCCTTCGCATGGGACTGGGCGGCGCGACATGGTTCCGGCGATGGCCAAAGCCGCCGTGGCCGCGGGCGCCGATGCAGTGCTGATCGAGATCCACCCCAACGCCGACAAGGCGGTTTCAGACGCGGCGCAGACGCTTTATCTGGACCAGTTTGAGAAGCTGGTTGCGGAGTTGCGAGGAGTTGCTCAGGCCGTGGGCCGGACGTTGTAGAGGGAAGCGGAGCTGGCGGTGTTAGCGTAGTTAGCGGAGCTAGGAAAGAGCGGAGTTGGCGGAGTTAGAAAGCTACCGGTAGCCTCGTGCACGCGAAGAGACTAGCGCCCTCTCGAAAGGCAACCATGATCGAGCGCATCTTCATTCTGGGCACTGGGTTGCTGGGCACGTCCGTTGGATTGGCGCTCCGCGACGCGGGATTTCGCGGCTCGATCATAGGCTGGAATCGCGGCGCCGAACAGGGACAACTTGCGCTGAAGCTGGGCGCGGTGGATTCGCTTGCCGCCGACGCGACGGAGGCTGCGCGGGGAGCCCAAGTGACGGTGCTCGCCGTGCCCATCTTCGCGACGCTCGATTGGATGGAGAAGCTTGCCCCCGTGCTCGGGCCCGAGCAACTTGTGACCGATGTGGGCAGCACGAAGCGGGCGATTTCGGAGGCTGCCGCGCGGCTGTACAACACGCCGGAGCGAGCAGCGTTTTTGCCGGGGCACCCGATGGCAGGCAAGGAGCGCGGCGGCGCGGCTTTGGCTGACGCAAATCTGTTTCGCGGCGCGGTGTGGCTTTTCACAGACGATGCGGCGGCCGAGCGTTCGGCGAAATCAGCGGAATTCGTGAAGAGTTGGCGCGAGTGGGTCATCGCCATGGGCGCGAAGACGCTCGATCTCGATCCCGAGCGGCATGACGATCTGGTGGCGTGGGTGAGTCATCTGCCGCAGTTCACGGCGACGGCCTTGAGCGCACTGCTTGAGGAGGAAGTGGGCGGCGCGCCCGAGCTGAAGGATGTGGGAGGACGCGCGCTGCGGGAGATGACGCGGCTGGGCGCGAGCCCTTACTCGATGTGGCGCGACATTGCGCACACCAATACCGAAGCCGTGGAGCGTGCGCTGCTGGCGCTCGAGCAACATCTGGCCCAGATCCGCGAGAACCTGCGCACACCTGAGCTGCGCGACGAGTTCGAGCGGGCCAACAAGTTCCGGCGGGAGTAAATGAGGGGAATAAGTATCAAGGCCTCCGCAGCATCGACCGCAAATCCTTCATCAGGAGCATCAGGTGCAGTTCGTTTCCCGGCAAGGTCTCAAAGCCGAAGCGCCGGTAGAATGCGGCTGCCTCGGCATCGATGGCGTGCACCAGAACTGCGCGCGCTCCGACAATGTCCGCGGCTGCCGCAATGCGAATCAACGCGTCCTTGAGCATGGCCTTGCCGAGACCGGAGCCTTGCTCAGTGCTATCAATGGCCAGCCGCGTTAACAATATGACGGGAACAGGGTGATGTGCCAGCCCTTTTCGAACGCGAGGCGGCGCTTCGTCGCGGAGCACGCTGCCGGTCGCGATTGAGTAATAAGCAATGACCCGGCTGGCACGGTGCACCACATATGTGCGCGAGGTTTCGTTTTGCTGATTGGCCCAGGCAAAGCGCCTGAGCCACTCGCTCAGTGAGCGATGGACGCCGCAGTCGAAATGGCTGAGATCGTGCGACCGCGTCAGCGGTTCAACCGGCGACAGGGGCGCGGACTGCGGGTCAGGCTCGATCAAGAGGCTCAGGTCCGGTCGAGATGCAGAGGCCGCTCGAGGATGGAGGGATCCCGCAAAAGCTTCTCTAGTTGCGGAATCCGCCGGGCAGGCCGATCCAGTGCCTGAGTAAATGCGCGCCATTGCGCGGCGGATAAGACAAAGCGACTGCGGTCCGCAAAGGTGCGTTCGGCGCGCTCAGCAGCGCTCTCCAGAATGAACGCACTTACGCTAACGCCTGTCGATTCCGCGGCGCGCTTGATCGAGAACACATCCCGCTCGGACGCGCGCAGATGGAATCGGTATTCCTTTTTCTTTGCGACCGGCACTTTTCCTCCGTACGCACATTGTACGCCAACAGGGGCATTCATGGAAAGAGCGCGCAGGCTTAGCGCACCGAAGTCAGTCCAGCCCACGCCCGTCGACTGCGATCCCGGCTCCATTGGCCGAAAGCCGGATAGATAAGTCACGATGAATGAGCCGGTTTGCGACAGCTCGCATTTTTGCTACCCCAATCGTTCAATCGGCGCTTATACTTTTCTGCCTATACACCCTTTCAGGATCATCATGACGCACGGGTATAACTGGCTTGCGGATGTGGTTAAGGTGCAATTGAAATGGAGCGCCAGTGGCGAGCCGCTGAGCCTTGCCGTTGTGCCGCCGTGGTACAGAACCGTGGTTGCAACCCTCATTTACGTGCTCGCCGCGATCATTTTCACCTGGCTGGTTGTGGAGCTGCGCACCCGCGGCCTGAAGCGGCGGCGCGACGAGCTGGAGCGCCAGGTGGTGGAAAGAACGGCGCAATTGGAGATCGAGAGTCAGGGCCTGATGAGGGCGCGCGAGGCGCTGCAATTCCAGGCGGCGCATGATTCGCTGACCGGGGTTTGGAGCCGGGGCGCGATTCTGGACCAATTGGGGCGCGAATTAGAGCGAGCAACGCGGGAACGCACCGTGCTCACCGTAATCGTCGGCGACCTCGATCGTTTGAAGGCCGTCAACGGCGCTCACGGCCACGTTTGCGGCGACTTTGTGCTGCGCGAATCGGCCCATCGCCTGGTGGGATTGATGCGCGGATACGATGCGGTAGGCAGGTACGGCAGCGAAGAATTTCTGATCATGTTGCCGGGTTACGATGCGGCGAAGAACCCGGCGCGCACCGAGGAACTGGTAGACGCGCTGGCCGCGCGGCCCTTCGATTGCAATGGAACTGAGATCAACGTGACTTGCAGTTTCGGAGTGACCGTCACGCGGCCATGGCTGGATCGAACCACGATCGACGATTTGATTCGCCGCGCCGACAAGGCTCTCTGCCAGGCAAAGCGCAACGGCCGCAACCGCGTGGAATTCGATCCGTCGCATACGCCGGAGAAGGCCGAGCGCTGAGCCGACGATTCAACAATTCAATTTGCGGTTGTGAGCCCGGTTGGTCGATCTGCGCCAACGGCCCTAGCTCAATTTCGCTCTTGCGCCGCGCCAGAAGAGGGCGAGGCCGATGAGGATCGAGATGGCGGTGGCGATGGCCACCTTGAGCTCGAATGCGAGCTTGTTGGCGGAGTCGCCGGGAGGAACGAGGGAGACGAAAATACCGACAAGGACCACGAAGAAGCCGA
>JBEKWT010000256.1:0-5783 GCA_049512795.1 Occallatibacter sp. | reverse complement strand
CCGCAGCCGGGCGGCGCCACGGAGAGTTGGGCTGTCGATTTTCCGAATCACGTCGTTGATGGCGATCTCGTGGTTCCACCCGGCATGTACTTCATGATGGGCGACAACCGCCATGACAGCCTGGATTCCCGCTTTTGGGGATTTGTGCCCCGGCAAAACATAGTGGGCCGCCCGCTCTTTAACTACTGGTCGTTCGAGACGCCGGAATCGGTGTACGAACAAACGGGGCTTGGCCCGCGCCTCGCCTGGATGGGCCATGTGGTTCTGCATTTCTTCACGGAAACGCGCTGGAGCCGCACCTTCCACCTGACGCGGTGAGCCTGTTGCTTGAGAACCGCTCGAATACCGGTTCACTCTGAGGTAACTCGCTATCCATGACGACGAAGAAAAAGTCGCCGGCAAAACCGCCCGAGCCAGGACCCGCGAAAACCAGAGTGGAAGAAACGCCGTTTGAAGCCGTCGCAAGCATCTGCTCGGTGCTGGTGGTGGGTCTGTTCATTCTCACCTTCATTGCGCAGAACTACGTGATCCCCTCGGGGTCGATGGAAAACACTCTGCTCGTCGGCGATCATCTCGTCGTCGATCACATCACGCTTGTTCCGCCCGCCAAGTGGATGCCATTGGTTCACTACCGCGAGCCGCAGCGGGGCGACATCGTTGTCTTCATAAAGCCGGTCTTCCAGCCTGGCCTCGATCCGCTGGACGCTGATGGCAAACCCCATTACATACCCCTGGTCAAGCGTCTCGTCGGCGTCCCTGGCGACCACATCCATCTGCACCCGCAGCCGGGCGGCGCCACGGAGAGTTGGGCTGTCGATTTTCCGAATCACGTCGTTGATGGCGATCTCGTGGTTCCACCCGGCATGTACTTCATGATGGGCGACAACCGCCATGACAGCCTCGACTCACGTTTTTGGGGATTCGTGCCCCGGCAGAACATTATCGGCCGGCCGCTGTTCAACTATTGGTCGTTCAAAGCCACTGAAGCGCAGTTCGAACAGACGGGATTCGGGAACCAACTCGCCTGGATGGGCCATGTGGTGCTGCATTTCTTCACGGAAACGCGCTGGAGCCGCACCTTCCACCTGACGCGGTAACGAACAGCTAGAATCTATAGACAATGACAGGCGCCGCTGGAGGTAAGGAGCGATTGCGTCGGTGGCTGCGAATAGCCCTCGCAACCGTCGCAGTCCTGGTGCTTGTGCTCGTCATTCCACCGCTGATCAGCGTAAGTCGCTTCAAGACTCAGATCACGCAGCTCATCTCGCAATCGTTGGGCAGACCGGTACGCCTTTCGTCGGTCCAGGCGCATATTCTCCCTTGGCCGGGATTCGAGATTTCGGATCTGAGCGTTGCAGAAGATCCGGCCTACGGCGCAGAACCTGTGCTCCACGCCAATAAGGTCACCGCTTCCATTCGGTTGCTCGCCTTATTCCGCGGCCGCGTTGAGATTGGCAAGATAGAGGTAGATGAGGCCAGCCTGAATCTGGTGCGCGCCGGACCCGGTCGATGGAACCTGGACTCGATTTTTCGCACTGCCGCTGCGCAGACTTCTTCATCATCAAGCACGCGCCATATAGCGCCGCTCCCTTATCTCGAAGCCAGTGACTCCCGCATCAACTTCAAGAACGGAGCGGAGAAGCTTCCATTTTCTCTCGTTAACGCCGATCTCTCGTTGTGGCAGGAGAATCCCGGCGAGTGGCGTGTCCGCCTTCGCGGCCAGCCTGCCCGGACCGACGTAAGTTTGCACCAGGAAGAGACCGGAGTGGTTCGCCTGGAGGCCAGCATGCGCCGTGCTCCCGCGCTTAGCCAGATGCCCTTGCACCTCGACATCGACTGGCGCGAGGCGCAGCTCGGCCAGCTCGCCCGTCTCATCACCGGTTCAGATCCTGGCTGGCGCGGTGACCTGACCGGTGAGCTGCACCTCGACGGTACCGCCGATGCTGCGCAGATCTCCACGCGACTCCGCGCTGTCGGCGTGCACCGCGCGGAATTCACTCCAGTATCGCCTCTCGATTTCGATGCTCGCTGCGGGTTCGTCTACCACTACGCTAACCGCAGCGTTGAGAATCTTGCCTGCGACTCCCAGCTGGGTGATGGCCACGTAAACGTCACCGGAGAAAAGCCGGGTGAAGACAGCCCGCCGAACTTTTCTGTTGAAGTCGATCGCGTTCCCGTGGCTGCGGGCCTCGATGCGTTGCGCACCCTCCGTAGCGGTCTCGTGCCGGATCTCGAAGCAAAGGGCACGGTGAGCGGAAAGATCGTTTACGACGCTCGCTCCGAAGGAAACGTTGAAACCGTCAAAACTGCGCCGGCCGCGCTGGTCGGCCGGAAACAGATTGCAAAAACTGTCGACGAACAAGCAGGACCTCTCACTGGAAGCTTGACCGTCGAAGGTCTCGTCCTGACCGGCGCAGGCCTCAGCCGTCCGATTCAGGCGCCAAAGTTCACATTAGCGCCGACGCCAGCCGTGCCGGCGACGTCTCAAGCGCCCGCTGACGGGGGCACAGGCGCTCGGAGCACAGCAATGGCGCTGGCCGGCTCCGTAGCGGTTCCAGCCGGCGGAGCCGTTCCGCTCGTCTTCAACCTGCGCTTCTCGCGCTCGGGCTATCAAATCGCCGTGCGTGGCCAGGCAAGTTTCGCGCGCGCCAGGGAACTCGCCCACGCCTCCGGCGTTCCGGTTTCGGAGGCGCTGGGAGCCCTGGCAGGCGAGCCCATCACGGTGGATCTGACCGCCGCAGGCCCATGGCTACCGGCTGAAGTGATCCCATTCAACGACCTTTCTCCCGCCGAAGTTGCACCGGTGACCGGACCTGATTCTTCAGCTTCGGCGCCGTCCGTTGGCGTCGCACCCTTACCCCCCGATCTCGACACCCTGACCGGAACCGTGACCGTGCATAGCGCCAACTGGCGGGCCGATTATCTGGCCAGCCACATTGTCGTCAATGACGCCACGCTTCATATCGAGAACGGCAATCTCCGTTGGGACCCAGTGGACTTCACCTACGGTCCTTTGAAGGGAACAATGAACCTGACCCTTCCGGCCGGCTGCGCTTCGGAACAAGCTGCTCAACAACCTTGCCAGGCCCAGTTCCAAATGCAGTTTGCCGATCTTGACGCCGCTCGATTTGAGAGCGCGCTGCTTGGCGCACGCGAAAAAGGCACCCTGCTCTCCAATCTCATCAATCGTCTCCGTCCCTCCGCCGCGCCGTCCTGGCCGCAGCTTGAGGGCACTGTGACCGCCGATTCGCTCGTTCTTGGTCCTGCCACGCTTCAGGATGTGTCGGCGTCTCTGCGAGTTGTGCCCACTGGCGCCGAGATTACGAGTCTCGATGCCAGCCTGTTTGGCGGGAGTGTGCATCTTGCCGGTACCCTCAACAAGCCGGCTAACGGACTTGATAAGCCGGATTACTCGCTCGGAGGCGATTTCCAAAAGCTCAACGCCTCCGACTTGGGCAAGTTGCTTGGCCTGCGTTGGACCGGCGGAGCTCTGAGTGGCAATGGAAACCTGGAGCTCACCGGTTACACCGGCAGCGAATTGGCCGCGTCGGCCAAAGGCACTCTGCACTTCGAATGCCGGCAAGGAAGCATCGCGAATGCAAAGGCCCCGGCTGTCGCTGGCCCGGCCGAGCCTCCGCTAATTCCCGCTGCGCTGGCCCACTTCGATCGCTGGACCGCAGACGCTTCCATCGCCGATGGCGCCTTGGACCTCGGCGTGAACCAGGTCATTTCAAGGTCCAGCAAGCGCTCCGTCGAAGCTGCCATCACCTTCGGCGACCCTCCGAAAGTCAGCTTCCCGGCGCCAAAGGACACGCAAGCGGAAAAACATAAGTGAATCCTCTCCGATCTCGCCTCCTATCTCTGAAGTTCGCACCGTAATTGCGCTGTCATCTTGAGCGGAGTTTGGCGGCTTTTCGGCCAAACGGAGTCGAAAGACCTGCGGTTGCTTTTTGCAGCTTATTCCACGAACTTCTGAGACACCAAACTAAGATCGACTCATGCCTTCATCCGTCTCCTCCGCCCCCGTCCTGATCCGCTGCAAAGGCATCCTCTTCGATATGGATGGGATTCTGATTTCGTCCATTGGCTCGGTCGAGCGCAGTTGGACCAAATGGGCTCATCTCCGCGGCGTCGATCCCGCGCTGGCGCGTAAGACCGCCCACGGCCGCCGCGCCATTGAAACCATCGCCAAGCTTCGGCCCGACCTCGACAGTGAGCAGGAACTCAAAGTTATCGAAGACATCGAGGTCGCGGACAATGAAGGTCTGACTGTGCTGCCGGGCGTTCTGGATCTGCTCGCGGCGCTACCTTCGGATCGATGGACCGTGGTCACCAGCGCCACGGAACGGCTGGCGCGAATTCGTTTGGCTACTGGAGGCATTCCGGTGCCGAAGCACCTCGTCACCGCCGATCAAGTCACGCGCGGAAAGCCGCATCCCGAGCCATTTCTGGCCGGGGCAGCTTTGCTCGGCGTTGCGCCGGCGGAATGCGTCGTCTTCGAGGATTCGTCGTCGGGCGCGGAAGCAGGCCGCGCAGCAGGTTGCACCGTTGTGGCAACCACATTCTCCCATCCCGCGGAGTTTCTCGATCGAGCGCACTACTTATTGCGTGACCTGACCGGCATTCGCGTTGAGAGCCTCGGCGATGAGATCGTCATCCGTTTCACGCCGCTAGCCGATCCGGCATCGAAAAACTGACAGCAGAAACTGCTCTACTCGTTTGCTTCAACCTTCCGCCCATGCGGATCCTGCATGGGGCGCGTATTCAGCTTGAATAAACTCGCAAAGGCGCGCATCTGCTGGCGGCTCATGCTCAGGTCTTGCTCGAACACGAACCATCGAACTCCCTCGGTGCAGGGCGGCGTGACCTCGGAACCGGGATAGGTCCAATAGCCTTGGTCAGCTGGCAGCAGGCCCCCGGCGCTGACCATATCGGTGATTTTCTCTGTCGTGCCCGCTCTTGTGGGCAAGTGCGCCCACAGCGTCGCCAGCAATGCATTGGGAAAGCCCCGATCCTGATTCAGCCGGACCGCGACAATCGCCGTCTTGCCGTCCTCGCCGTGGTACACCATGTCCACCTCCATGTCGCTGAGCTTGCCCTTCACCGGGTGCTCGCTGGGGTGATGGAAGTCCAGCTCGATGAGGTGGTAGCGCACCCCGCCAGCGACCATTTCACTGCCGGGATCCACGTGCGCGACGATACCGCGCCCCGTGTTTTCGAGCGTCACCGGTCCGGCGATGAAGTGGAACTCGAGAGGCTGCAGCGCCTTGTTCAGATGTGCGCCGCGAATGTCGATGGGCGACTGCTCGTGGCCTTTGGAGCAGGCTTCGTACGCCGGGTCGAGCCTTCCCCAAACCACCGGACCGGTTTTGCCCTCGTAGGTCCAATTGGCTCCGGCTTGAGCTGCGCAGACCGAAGTAATTCCGAGCAAGAGAGCAGGAATGACGGAAAGACGCATGGATATCTCCGTTACAGCAGATTCAGGGTTGCTGCCAGGGAACCTGATGCCGCAGAGTGGCTTTTTCCTAAAGAAAAAGCCGACTTGCACGATTCCTGCCACGGCACGGAAACTCTGAATCTGCTCAAGAACTCGAGCGTAAGCGCCCCGGAGAATTCTAAGGCATCGATGCGGCAAGCGAAAAAGAAACGGGACCCGCGAGCAGCGGGTCCCATTCTTTAACGAATCAATTTGGCTGGCTCCCGGTGTGTCCCTACCTCGCCTTGGCCGCCGCAGCCAGTCCGGCTTGTTCGGACAATTGAGCAGCCTTGCCCGTGGCTTCCCA
>JBEKWT010000255.1:0-5029 GCA_049512795.1 Occallatibacter sp. | reverse complement strand
CTGAAGGATTTGGAACGGCTGGCGGCGATGGTGAACGATGCCAAGCGCCCGGTGCAGTTCGTTTTTGCCGGCAAGGCGCATCCGCATGACGAGCCAGGCAAGAGAGTGCTGCAGCAGATCGCGCAGATGATGCGCCACGCTGACTTCGGCGACAAATTCGTATTTATTGAGGACTACGACATCAACGTTGGCCGGCATCTGGTACAGGGAGTCGATGTATGGCTGAACAATCCGCGGCGGCCGCTGGAAGCCTCGGGAACGAGCGGCATGAAGGTGGTTCTGAACGGCGGGTTGAATCTTTCCATTCTGGATGGGTGGTGGGCGGAGGCTTACGACGGGCTGAATGGATTCGCCATCGGAACCGGCAGAACGCACTCCAATATGGACGTACACGACGGCCGCGATGGCGAGGCGCTTTACCGCGTGCTGATTGACGAGGTGATTCCGCTTTACTACCAGCGCGATCGCGACGGGCTGCCACGTGGTTGGATCAAGCGCATGAAGCGGACGATCCGGACGCTGGGATGGCGCTTCAACGCCGACCGCATGGTGATGGATTACACCTTGAATTGCTATATTCCCGCGGCAGGAGGCACGTCGAGCGAGGTACGGACGCCGGCGTAGGAAGTGGCGCTGCCGAGTTGTCCGTTTCGGGTGTATACTGATCGTGTACGGTGAATTTCCGTACATGGATGGAGGCACATCCCATGGCCCTCGCTCTACGCACGGAACGGACTGAGGCTCGG
This sequence comes from Occallatibacter sp., assembly GCA_049512795.1. Lineage (GTDB taxonomy): Bacteria > Acidobacteriota > Terriglobia > Terriglobales > Acidobacteriaceae > Telmatobacter. The sequence goes on along the minus strand of JBEKWT010000255.1, from coordinate 4,283 downwards.
CTGCTTCCCGAACAGAAGAAGCGAATCGAGCGCGCCGCCCGGCTGAAAGGCCTCTCGCTCTCCGACTTCATCGTGCAGCATGCAGATGAGGCCGCAAGAAGGACCATCGAGGAACACACTACCTGGACGCTCGGGGACCGGGATCGTGACGTCTTTGTCCGAGCTTTGCTTAAACCTTCGAGGCCCAGTTCGCGCATGAAGGAAGCAGTCCGGCGCTACAGGATGCACAAGACTAGCAATGGCGCCTAAGGCTTTGGCCGCCAACTACAGAATCGAAGCGCTCGAGGCGCGGCACGATCGGTCGAGCTTCTGTTGCGGTGTTTCCGAGCTCGACATCTATTTGCAGCAGCGAGCCGGCCAGGACCTTAAGCGTAGGCTCGCTGCCGTTTTCGTTCTCACACCGGATGGTGAAACCATTTCCGGCTATTACACTCTTTCCGCGCACTCGATTATGGGCGCCGATCTCCCGCCCTACCTCGCAAAACAGTTGCCGCGTTTTCCGCTTCCGGTTACGCTTCTCGGCCGGATGGCCGTCGCTCAGGCGGTGCAAGGCTCGGGATTGGGCGAGTATCTCCTGCTCGACGCGTTGAATCGCTCGCTCAAGGGATCGCGACAGGTGGCGTCGTGGGCGGTCGTCGTCGACGCCAAAGCAGGAGCGCGCAGTTTCTACCTCAAACACGACTTCATTCCGCTGCCCACCAATCCTGATCGGCTCTTCCTGCCCATGAAGACGATTAAAACGCTATTCGCAGTTTGATTTGGGGGAGCGTCGGCTCACCATTCCCGGCGAACACCGAACACATCAAGTTGTTCATCGTTGCTGATCAGAGCCAGGTCTTCGTGGATAGACTGCGCAGCAATCATGCGGTCGAAGGGGTCTTTGTGCTCGGGCGTAAGACGGCCGGCGCGAAGCGCGTGCTCGAGACTGATGGGCAGTGGCAGATAACCTGCCGATCGAATGACAGAAACGAAATCGTCAACGAGAGCTTGCGCCAAGGGCAGCTTGCCCAGACGATACTTCGTTGCGATTTCCCATGCGGAAGCGGCCGAGACGAAGATCTCGTTGCGCTGCGGTTGAATCAGATGACGGGCACGGGGTGAGAGTTGGTCTTTTCGAAAGGCAACCCATAAGAGCGCGTGGGTATCGAGCAGAACTCTCACTCGTCTTCGCCGTTCCAAAGTCGAAGTTCATCTTCCGGCAGAGGCTCAAAAAACTCCGGACCTACATCGCCAAGTCCTTCTAAAAAGCCGAGGCGGCGGTTTCCGTGAACCGGCTCGACCGGAACGAGGCGTACGACCGGCTTGCGTTCGCGGCCGGTCGTGATCTGGACGTCCTCACCCTCTAATGCGCGCTGAATGAGCTTGGAGAGGTTTGTCTTAGCTTCGAAGATGGTGGCAGAGGGCATCGTTGTATCCTGCTAGGTTAGCTTAGCTAAACTAGCATTTTATGTCAAGTCGGCCGTACAAAAACCGCGCTTAACCACTTCAATTTCAGGAAGTAAGAGCCTGGATCAGCTCACCAGCTCCATCTCTTTGAGGGATTCAGAATACGGCGCACGGAGCGCTCCGCGCTCGGTGATGATGGCGGTAATGTACTTGGCTGGGGTGACGTCAAAGGCGGGATTGCAGATGCCTACGCCGTTAGGCGTGAGCTGCTTGCCGCCATGGTGTGTCACTTCTCTGGCCGGCCGTTCTTCGATGGGGATTGCATCACCGGTGGCTGTGGCGAGATCGATGGTGGACCAGGGCGCCGCAACGTAAAACGGAATGCCGTGCTCGCGCGCCAGGATGGCGACGTTGTAGGTGCCGATTTTGTTTGCGGTGTCGCCGTTGGCGGCGATCCGGTCCGCGCCAACAACGACGGCCTGAATCTTTCCTTGCCGCATCAGGCTGGCGGCCATGTTGTCGCAGATCACTGTCGTGGGAATGTGGTCGGCCATCAACTCCCACGCTGTCAGCCGCGCCCCTTGCAGGAACGGCCGCGTCTCGTCGGCATAAACATGGATGCGCTTTCCCCGCTCGACCGCGGCGCGGATCACCCCCAGCGCCATCCCGTAGCCGCAGCTGGCCAGGGCGCCGGCATTGCAGTGCGTCAGGACGCTGCCTTCATCCGGCAGGAGCGCAGCCCCGTGCGCGCCCATCGCCTTGCACGCGGCGATGTCTTCGTCGTACATCGCATTTGCCTCGGCCAGAATTCTTTCCTGGATTTGGACGAGGGTTGCGTTGGCCGCGAGCAGCTTGGCAAAAAGCGCCTTCATGCGGTCGATAGCCCAGAAGAGATTGACGGCGGTGGGTCGCGTGCCGGCGAGCCGCGCGCAGATCTTTTCGAACTCCGGCGCGAAGCGCTCCGCGCTCTCAGCCTTGGAGCGGATCGCCCCAAGGGCAATACCATAGGCCGCCGAAACGCCGATGGCCGGCGCGCCGCGGACGACCATGGTGACGATGACGTCAGCCACCTGTTCGTAGGTTGTGGCGAGCACGTAGCTCTCTTCGAGCGGGAGCTTGGTCTGGTCGATAAAGCGGACGCCCTCTGGGCTCCAGGTGAGGGTGGGAATCATGCACTTCCAGTGTAAATGGGCATTGCATGCAGCAGCCTTTTGGATTGGAGTATCAGCTCGGAGAGATTGAAAACCTTTTCATTTTCCGCTGGACGTGAGCGGCTGCGCTGGATAGAGTGTTTGCGAACCTGTTCGAGCTTTTTCTGCTGCATCCGGAGGAAGAGGACCTATGGCTACACGCTCCAACCCCACAGCCACACCCAGCGCGCCCAATTACACAGTTCCATTCATTATTGTCACCGGCCTGTTCTTGATCTTTGGCTTCCTCACCAATTTGAACAGCAACCTTTCGCCGAAGCTCGAAGACATCTTCAATCTCAGTCACGCGTGGTCGAATCTGGTCACGTCGGCGTGGTTCTTTGCCTACCTGGTTTTTTCTGTGCCGGCGGCAAAGGTGATTGAAGCCGTTGGTTACAAGCGCACCATGGTCATCTCGTTGTTCGTGATGGTCGTGGGTGCGCTGTTGTTCGTGCCCGCGGCCGCCATGATCAGTTTTCCGTTCTTCCTCACCGCCAGCTTCGTGCTGGCGACCGGCGTGTGCGGACTGCAGACTTCGGCCAATCCTTACGTCTCGATTCTCGGGCCCGAGCAGAGTGCTCCGGCGCGACTCACGCTGGCGCAGGCATTCAATTCCCTGGGGACGGCAATGGCTCCGATCGTGGTCGGCGTATTCATTCTGACCGATCCTGCAAAGGTGAAGAGCCAGGCGGCCATCGCCCATACCGTCGAGGGACCTTATATCGCAATTGCGTGTGCCCTGCTGGCGCTGGGCTTCATCATCATGGGAATGCATCTTCCGGCCATCACCGGGACGCGCGATTACAAGCCGGCGAAGGATGGCGACGCGATCGCCGGACGCAGCATCTGGACCTACCGACACACGGTACTTGCCATGGTCGGGATTTTTCTTTACGTCGGTCTCGAGATTGCGCTGGCCGCGAACGCCATCAAATTTTTCGAGACGCAGGGGAGTGCGATCGACGACTACCTGCGGTTCGCCCAACCCTTCGCCCATGCGGTCAGCGGTCTTTATCCGCAGGGGATTGGGGAAAAGGAAGTTGTCGCCGTGCTGGCCTTCTGCTATCCCCTTGCCATGATGATCGGACGATTCGCGGGAACCGTGCTGATGAAGACCATCAAAGCCCACAAGTTGCTGGCCTTCCTGGGCGTTCTGGGGGTTGCTCTGCTGGTCGTCGGGATGTTTTCGACGGGCCACCTCGCCATCTGGAGCCTGATTCTGTGCGGCTTCGCCAACTCCATCATGTACCCGACGATCTTCGCACTCGGCATCGCCGAACTGGGACCTTTGACCAGCAAGGGTTCGGGCGTGATTACGATCGGCAATTTCGGCGGAGCAGTGATTCCGCCGCTGTTTGGACTGATCGCCGACAAGGCGGGCTACCAGCACGCATTCCTGCTGCCCATCGCCTGCTATCTCTTCATGATCTTTTATGGCGTGTCGGGATACAAGCCGGAGCGCAAGGCTGCAGCTTAGGTTTCCTTCAGCATCGTTCCAACAGGCCCTTCGGCACGTGCCGGAGGGCTTGTTGTTAAGGTGTGTTTTGCACCGGGGACTCTCGTAAGGAAGCGTGCCACCGGGTCATTTTCGCGGATGACGCCGCGGACACATTGCCTCAAAGCGAGACAAACAGGTGCGCAGTATCGGGACAGCGACTGGAGCGCGCTGCGACAGCGATTGCGCGGCTACGCGACACCTTGAATCGC
>JBEKWT010000254.1:0-5057 GCA_049512795.1 Occallatibacter sp. | reverse complement strand
CAGGAAGTGCGGAAAAAACACTCGATAGCCGATGTTCGCGCCCGACCACCCCGCCGACAAACATCTCCGGCGCATTTTCCGCGCTCTAATAAGACGCGCATTCTGGTCCAGGGGGCAAGTGTTCACGGCATGCACCGTCAGGGGATTCAGGGGATTGTGTTCGTAGACGGCCAGAAAACCGCCGGGCCTTGCGATGCGTAGCAGCTCCCTGAGCCACTCGCCGTGTTCTTCGTGAGCAATATGGTGAAACACGCAGGCCGAAAACACAACATCCTGGCTGGCCGTCTCCAGCGGAATTCGATTCCCCTCGATCAACAGGAATGTCTCATTGCCGGGAAATCTCTCCCGCGATTTTTGAAGGCTATGGGCAGATACGTCGGCGTAACTGAGCGACGCCTTGGGGAAATGCTTGCGGAAATACGGTATCGAATTACCGATTCCGCAGCCAAAATCAATGATGCGATCACACGCGGCGTGGCGCTTGCGCAGATCGCGGGCCAGGTCGACAATCTTATACTCGGCGAAATACTCGGGAGCTTCTCCAGTTAACTTGATATTCTTCTCGTGGTCGTCGTAATAAGTCTCCGCAAAGCGATCGAATTCCGCATCAGCCACGGGTCACTTCCTTCTCTTGTCCCCTACGGATCGACACCGGTGCTCCAGCCTCTACTCTTCCTGCTCCTGCAAATCGACTGGACAGAGAAGCCTTCCTGAATTGTTTCAGCCAAACTGTAATCTCATTCCAGGCAAACGCATTCCCGCCCCATCCTCGAGAGGCTGAAATGGGGTGCATCGTCCGATATTCAGCGTTTTGGGGCAAATTCAAATGGCTGCGCATTTCCTTTATGATAATAGGGCAATGAGCCAACCAATTGGGTCCGCCGCGCGTGCGGAAAAAGCAAGCCTATTTCGCGCTCAGGTTCCCCTTGCCATCCTGGCGGCGTTCGCTATTCGGTTGCTGATCGTTATCTTTACCTATCGCGATCTGCCCGACGCCGACAAGCATTTCGAGGCTTTCGGTTGGGAGATGGGCTGGGTGGCGCGCGCCCTGGCCAGCGGCCATGGATTCAGTTCCCCTTATTACCCATGGAGCGGGCCCACGGCGATGCAGCCGCCGTTGTATCCCTTCCTCCTGTCCCTCGTCTTCCGGCTCTTCGGGATCTATACCCTCATTTCAGCATTCGTCACTCTCACCATCAATAGCCTGCTCTCCGCCCTCACCTGCATCCCCGTCTATTTCAGCGCGAAATACTCTCTGGGACCGCGACCAGCCAGAATCGCAGCCTGGGTTTGGGCGTTTTATCCCTTTGCGATCTATTTTTCGGCCGGCCGGGTCTGGGAATATTCGCTCACTTGCCTGCTTTTTACGACTGGCTTTTGCATCGCCCAGCGCATTCACGCAGCAAGGAGTCCTCTGGCGTGGCTGGGTTGGGGCGCGCTCGCGGGTGTGACTGCGCTCTCCAATACGACCACTCTGTCGACATTGCCGTTTCTCCTCGCCCTGGCGCTCTATTGCGCTCACCAGTCCTGGCGCCGCCGGATTTTGAACGGCGCACTTACCCTTGTGGCCGCCTTGGCGGTTCTGACTCCCTGGACCGTGCGCAACTACCGCGCCCTCGGCGTGATCGTTCCGGTTCGCGACAACTTCTGGCTAGAAATCTACATTGATAACTTCGGCAACGCGTACCTGGACCACACCTCGCCGCCCACCGCGGGCGGGCGGGGTTACCCCGCGGACAGTCCAGCGGAGTTACAAAAATATCTAAAACTGGGCGAGACGGCCTATCTGGCCGAAAAGCATGCCTTGGCACTCTATGATCTCCGCCATAATCCTCGCTTCGGTTTCATCGCATTAAAGACGCTCCGCCGCATCGTCTATTACTGGACCGGTTACTGGAGCTTCTCTGCCGAAGAACTGAGAGATCAGCCCTACGCGCCGTGGAACGTACTTTATGTCTCGTCCATGACCATCCTGATGCTGCTTGGCGTGCGGCGCGTGTGGCGCTTGAATCGAGCCGCCTGCCTACCGTACCTGATCTTGATTGGCGCTTTCCCCATCACCTATTACGTTACCCATCCGCTGATGGACTACCGCCAGCCGATCGAGCCTGCCGTGATCGTCCTTGCTGTCGCGGGCGTTCTATCTCTGAGACGCCCGGACGTGAGCGCCGGTGCCGACAAAAGGCTCGCCCCCGCTGCCAAATAGCTTTCACCGTGGCCACGGGGACGTTCCAGGCGATACCATCATGTTCGATGAGTACGCCACCGGAATCCATCGGGAATCCTTCGATCATGGCCTCCAGTTACCTTACGCCGCGGCCCGATCCGTCTCTGCTCTCGCTCGTCGTTCCCTGCTACAACGAGGCAGAGAGCCTCCCGCTGCTTGCCGCCGAAGTAACCCGCTTCATCAACGCGTCACCGTATCCTTGTGAAGTTGTCCTCGTGAACGACGGCAGCGCTGACCGCACCCTCGAATTTCTCGCCGAGTGGAGCGCGCGCGACCGGCGCATCAAGGTGCTGAGCCTTTCCAGGAACTTCGGCCACCAGTTGGCGGCAACGGCAGGAGTCGACTACGCAACCGGCGACGCGGTCGTTCTCCTGGATGCCGATCTGCAGGACCCGCTCGACGTGATTCACGAAATGGTAGCGCAGTATTGCAATGGCTACGATGTGGTTTGCGGCCAGCGAACCGTTCGCGTGGGCGAAAATCTCTTCAAGCGCGCCACCGCCTGGTTTTTCTACCGCATGATGCGATTCTTTTTCCTCAATTCCCTGCCACACGACGTCGGCGACTTTCGCCTGATGTCGCGCCGTTGCGTTGACAGCCTGCGCTCCATGCGCGAGCTGCATCGCTTTCTGCGCGGCATGGTGGCCTGGGTGGGCTATCCGCAAATCTGCGTGCAGTATGAGCGGCAGGCGCGCGCGGCCGGCAGCACAAAATACCCCCTCAGCCGCATGATCCGGCTGGCCTGGACCGCTGCTATCTCCTTTTCTCCTCTGCCGCTGCGCATGAGTTTCTTCGCCGGCGGATTGATGGCGCTGCTGGCGATCGAGGAAGCCGTCAGGGCGCTGGTCGCGCATTTCTCCGGCCGAACCGTCCCCGGATGGACGTCCCTCATGATCGTCGTCTGCATGAGCAGCGCCGCCTTGCTGATCACGGTCGGGATCCTCGGAGAGTACGTTGCCAAGATCTTTGAGGAGAGCAAAGGGCGGCCGCTTTATATCGTCGCGGACGCCTGGAATGTCGCGCCGCGATCCGAGGCAGAAGCATCGGCGCCTCTGGCTCAACATGAGCACGAACCCGCCGCGCCCGAACGACGCTAGCCCCGACCCGCCCATCAGCTATTCTGTCGTTGTACACCGGAGGTCTCCGATGCTTTCTCCCGCAGTCATCCCGCCTGCCGCGCCCACACCGGTTGAAGAGATTGCGGACGCCATCGATCGCATCGGCGCCTTGCATGGATTGCCGTTCGAGGACCGTCTCTGGCTGGCGCGCCACGGCCAGGAGGTAACCGCCAATCCAGGCGACGTTCTGTATGAAGAAGGTGCTCCGGCCGAGCATATGGTCCTGATCCTGAAGGGAGAGATTCATGTGCGCCGCAAGGTAGGAGGACCGATGGCGCTCTTCATCGCCCGCACCGGTCAGGTGACGGGCGTATTGCCCTTCTCGCGCATGAAGAGTTACGGCGGCCAGGGATTTGCCGTCTCGCCTGTTTGGGCGCTGTTGATTCATCGCTCGCTATTCCCTGAGATGGTGGCGGCAATCCCCTCCATGGCGCAGCGCGTGGTATCCACTTTGCTCGACCGCGTTCGCGAGGTCACCCGCATCGAGCAGCAGGCGGAGAAGCTCGTGGCGCTGGGTCAACTCGCAGGAAATCTGGCGCACGAACTCAACAATCCCGCGTCGGCCGCGCAACGCGCCGCGGCAACCCTCCTGACTGCGTTGCGCGCCAATCGCAGCAATCGCATCAAACTGATCGCTCTGCGACTCACCGAAGAGCAGATGGAGAGGACCGCGGCCTGGGAGGAGAAGATCTTCTCGCGCACCGGCGAGTCTCTCGAGCCGCACGCCGAAACCGATGCTCTCGGGTTCATTCGCCGCGAAGAATCGCTTCGCGGCTGGCTCGCGGACATCGGATGCGGCGACGCCTGGGAAGTAGCGGCGCAAATGGCCGAGCAGTCCGTAACCACGGCGGATCTCGATGAGCTTCGCGGATTCCTCAGCCCGGCTGAGTGTTGCGTCGCCCTGCAATACTTCGCCCGCTATCTGCGCTCGGCGCGCGCGGCCGAAACGATTGTGAATTCGACAGCGCGCATCTACGACCTCATTGATGCCGTGAAGGACTACTCCAACATGGACCGCGCTGAGATCCTCGAGGTCGATGTGCCGGCCGGCCTAGATGCGACGCTGCAAATGCTGCGCTCCCGGACAACTCACATTCAGGTCGAGCGCGACTATCAACCCAATTTGCCGCGCATCAGCGCGTACAGCGGAGAGCTGAACCAGGTGTGGACGGCGCTCATTGAAAATGCACTAGACGCGCTTGGCGACAAGGGCCGCCTCCGCGTGGTCTGCAGGCTTGAGGCGGAGATGCTGCTGGTGGAGATCTGGGATTCCGGCCCCGGCATTCCTCCCGAGCTGCAGGAGCGCATCTTCGAGCCGTTCTTCACTACCAAGGCGCCCGGCAACGGGCTCGGCCTCGGCCTCGACAACGCCATGCGCATCGTACGCAAGCACAGCGGCCATTTGAGCGTGAAGTCGGAGCCGGGTTCAACCTGCTTCCGCGTGCGGCTGCCGCTCGAGCAGCTCCAGGCGTACTAATGCTCCGCTCTTGTTTCCTTGGTTTCAGCCTGTGTTTCGCGCCTGTTCCCGATTCGCTATTCCTTGTTTTTCTCCACTTCCACGCCTCGCCAAAAGCCTACATAGCCTCTGACCTTGCGCGCGAATGGCTTGGGATCGGGATAGTACCAGGCTGCGTCCTGGTTGTCCTGCCCGTCGATCACGACGGTCAGGAATCGCGCCTGGCCTTTCAAGGGATGGGTTGAAGTTGTCGAGC
>JBEKWT010000253.1:0-5068 GCA_049512795.1 Occallatibacter sp. | reverse complement strand
CCGCCACGGTGTCTCCAGCGTGCTTCGCGCTCGCCGGCGGTCACTCGGCCCCATGCTGCAGCTTCGTCTTCCTCGATCGTAGTCACCTGGCCTTGCGCTTCGCTTACCATGCCTGCCGCAACGGTCGCATTGGTTTCTGGATCGATCAGAATCAGCGCGCCGGTCCCGCGGTTGTCACGATAAAGGTCGACCGCGATTGGCCGCAGCAGATGCAGCGAAACTGCGCCGATATCGTTCATGCGGAGCGTGATCGCCGGCTCGTGCCGGAAAGCGCCCAGATCAACACGGTGATCGATGAGTGAAATAAATGCGGGTACGGTGTGGCTGGTGTGCTTAAGCAGATAGCGGCGATTCACGTCCAGCGGCCGCTGATCCATCCACACCAGTGACGCCTTCACGCTGCTGGCCACTACTGGCGCTGTTCCAGCGCCGGCAATCAAATCGCCCCGGCTGATGTCGAGCTCGCGATCGAGTACGAGCGTGACGGAAAGCGGCGCGGTCGCCTCTTCAGGTTCGCCGTCGAACGTCACAATGCGCTCGATCTTCGCGCTTCGTCCCGAGGGAAAGACCGTAATCTGATCTCCGCGGCGAATTGTTCCCGACGCAATCTGTCCCGCGAATCCGCGGAAGGTGTGATCGGGCCGCAGCACGCGCTGCACGGGAAAGCGAAATGGCGCGCTGCTGGTGTCCTGCGCGGAGGGCAGCGCTTCCAGAAGCTCCAGCAACGAGGGTCCCTCATACCATGGCATCGCGCCGGTTGCATGGACCACGTTGTCGCCCTTCAGGGCACTGACAGGGACAAAATGCGCCTCGACGGGCGTCCCGGTGTCGGCTGCAATTTGCTCAAGCACCGCCCTGAAGTCGGTCTCGATGGCGCGGAATGAGGACTCGCCGTAGGCGATCAAATCCATCTTGTTGACTGCCACCAGCACATGCCTTACGCGCAGCAGAGAAGCGATGTAGGCGTGACGCCGCGACTGGATTTGTACTCCCTTGCTTGCGTCTATAAGCACGATGGCCGCATCGGCGGTCGATGCGCCCGTGGCCATGTTGCGCGTGTACTGCTCATGGCCGGGCGTGTCGGCAATGATGAATTTGCGCCGCGCTGTGGAGAAATAGCGATAGGCCACGTCGATGGTGATGCCCTGCTCACGCTCGGCACGCAGCCCGTCGGTCAGCAGCGCGAAATCGATCTGGCCCGGCGCGGTTGTGCCCTTGCCCTCAATCGACTTTACCTGGTCTTCGTAGACCGATTGCGTGTCGTAGAGCAGCCGCCCGATGAGCGTCGACTTTCCGTCATCCACGCTACCCGCCGTGGAAAAGCGCAGCAAATCCTTCTCGCGCTCGGCGAGCAGGAATTCGTCAATGGAGAATGCGGGAGCCGTCAGCGTCGCCACTTAGAAGTAACCCTCCCGCTTCTTGATCTCCATCGAGCCTTCCTGGTCGTGATCGATCACTCGATTTGCCCGCTCTGACGAATGAAACCCGATCAACTCCGCAATGATGGCGGGAAGGGTATCGGCGTCGGAGCGGATGGCGCCCGTGCACGGGCTGCATCCCAGCGAACGCAGGCGGCTCTTTACCATCTGCGGCTTCTCGCCCGGCCGCGCCATAAAATCCTGCTCAATGGGCAGCAGGGCGTCGCCACGCACATACATCGGCCGTTCCTTGGCAAAGTAGAGATCGACGACGGGGATCTTTTCCTCGTGGATGTACTGCCACACGTCCATTTCCGTCCAATTCGAAAGCGGAAACACGCGAATGCTTTCGCCGGGATGGATGCGCGCGTTGTAAAGGTTCCAAAGTTCCGGACGCTGATTCTTCGGATCCCACTGCCCGGCCGTGTCGCGGAACGAGTAGATGCGTTCCTTGGCGCGCGATTTTTCCTCATCGCGGCGCGCGCCGCCGAACGCCGCATCGAAATTGTAGTGACGCAGAGCGTCGAGCAGCGCCTGCGTCTTGAGCAGTCCGCAGCAACGCTTGGTATCGAGCACGATGGGATTCGTTCCCGCGGCGATGGCCGGCTCATTCCGCCACACCAGCAGCTCTGCTCCCACTTGCCGCGCCATTTCGTCGCGGAAGGTAAGCATCTCGGCGAACTTGAATCCGGTATCGATATGCAGCAGGGGGAAGGGAATCGGCCCGGGGTAGAAGGCCTTTTGCGCCAGCTTGAGCATTACCGAGGAATCCTTGCCGATGGAGTAGAGCATCACTGGCCGCTCAAACTCCGACGCCACCTCGCGCAGAATGTGAATGCTCTCCGCCTCGAGCAGGCGCAGATGGTTCAGTCGCGGAGATGTGACGCCTGGCGTTGGCGGCGATGTTTGGACTGATTGACCTTCGGCGACCGGCATTCAAGACCTCTCATCAATATTGGGAACGCTGTAGGGGGAACGCTGAAGGCCGGTGCGCGAAAAGACAAACCCGGCATTCAGCAACGGGTGCGTCTTCTGGATCGGTTGTGCAGGAGATCAGAGACTAGCGGGGACACCCGTCGAAGATGTTCGACAGGCAACAACAGGGTCGGTTTGGGGAAGTGCAAACCATCTGTAAACCGAGGATAGCAAAACCCTCCGCCCGAAACAAGGGGCCGGGTTTCCTATGCGAAATATGCGCACATTCCGCAGGATTGACGTAGGATAGGGGCGGCTCATTTTCTCACCCTCAAGTGAACGCGCACGGCAGACCACCCGGTGGCAGCCCGGCGGCCATGACCCGCCGAAGCGAAGCGCTGATTGCGTTCGCGGCCCTGGCAGTGCTGGGCACGCTTATTTTCTGCTTCTGCCGGTCTGGTCACGCCGGCCGCCGCATCTTTCATTTTGGGCGGCAAGTTTGCGCCGAGGCCATTCCAGTAGATTTGGCCCACTCAAGGGCGACGCTGGTGTGGGGCGATCGGTTCGGCGACGGCACACCCGACTTTCTCCGCCTGACCGATCCGGCCGACCAGGCCGCCTTCCGCCGCTGGTTCACGCTCATCGCTGAATACCAGGCCGTCCGCCCTCCGGCCGATGTCCCTTCCGAGATCGGCGACTGCGCCAGCCTGCTTCGCTACTCCTATCGCGAGGCGCTCAAGCGGCACGATGAAAGCTGGTTCGAGACGAGCGGAATCGAAGTTCCGGCCCCACCGGGCGAGATTCGCGCCTGGAGCTACCCCCATACGCCGCTCGGCACGGCGCTCTTTCGTGTGCATCCCGGCATTTTTCAGCCGGACGACCTGTCCAACGGCTCCTTCGCCCAGTTTGCCGACGCCAAAACGCTGGTCCAGCGGAACGCGTATTTTGTCAGCCGAGACGTGGGCGCGGCGCTGCCCGGCGACTTGCTCTTCTATCGCCAATTCGGCCAGTCGTCGCCATGGCATTCGATGATCGTGATTCGATCCGGCGCCGCCGCTGAAGTCGTTTACGACACCGGGCCCGATCACGGCCGCCCCGGTGAAATTCGCCGTGTTCTCCTCTCTGAGCTTCTTGACCATCCTCAGCCTCAATGGCGGCCGCTCGCCGGTAATCCCAACTTTCTCGGCGTCTACCGCTGGAACATTCTGCGAGGAACTCCATGATCTACCGGAAATCGACCTACCGGAAACCGTCCTACCGGAAACCGACGCTTCCTAAGCCGCTCCTGGCTGCCCTTCTTCTGCTTCTCTCGGCCTCAGCCGCCGTCCCTGCCTCGGCAACAGACGCGCCGCGCTCCTTTTCGCTTTCCACCACGCGGACCTTCGCGCCCGGTGAGAGCGTCAAAATCCAGCTCATCGCGCACAACGTTCCGGAACTTGAGTTCCGTGTCTATAAGGTGCGCGATGCGGAAAAGTTCTTCGCCGGCCTCAAGGATTCGCACAGCTTCGGCGTACAAAATTACGCGCCGGAGGAACAGATCGATCAGGAGACGTTCGTCGAGCGACTACACGACTTCAAAGCTCACCTCTGGTTTCTCATGCGGCACTTTTTCCGCGGCCAATTTACCGACGAGGCGCGCGACAGCTTCCGCGAACAGCAGGGCAAGCTGGGCAAGCGCAGCCAAGTGGTGGGCGCAGCGCAATTCGCGCAGATCCCGCTGCTCAACCCGAGCCAGCTGGTAGCGCGCTGGAGGCTCGAAACGCCACCCGCACTCGTCAGCGACACGCAGCAGTTGCCCATCGACGGGCTGGGCGCGGGAGTCTACCTCATCGAAGCCACCGATGGCACCTACAAGGCATACACGGTCGCCATCGTCACCTCCATCGCAGTCGTGGAGCGGACGGAGGGCGCGCGGGCCGATCTCTACGTCGCCGATCGCAAGTCCGGCGCGCCCATCGGCGATGCGGACGTTGTGCTCTGGGCGAACGGGCAGCTGCAGTCATCCGGCAAGACCGGCAGCGACGGCATGGCTTCGCTCACGATGACGATTCGCGGCGGTGCGCAGGGTGCGGAGCCGGAAAACGTTTGGATTCTGGCGAACCACGGAGCCGATGCTGCGCTGGTCACGCCATGGGGCTACAACTTTCAGGACAATGGAACACAATCGGAACGCTCCTATATCTATACAGACAGGCCCGTCTACCGGCCTGGCGATACCGTGCACATCAAGGGCATCGTGCGCCAGGAACAGAACGACACGCTGGAGCTTCCAGGGCCGCAGACAGTCACGCTCACCGTCCGCGGTCCCGATAACAAAGAGGTCCTGCGGAAACAGTTGACGCTTTCGCCGCATGGAACGGCCGCTGTGGACCTCGATCTCGGATCCGATGCGGCTCTGGGCTACTACTACGTTGAGTTTGCGGAGCAAAACATCGGCGGCGCTGGGAACTTCTACGTCGAGGACTACAAGAAGCCCGAGTACCAGGTGACCGTGAAGCCTGCAGTGGCGCGCGTGTTGCAGGGGAATTCGATTCAGGCAACGATCAACGCGCGCTACTTCTTTGGCGAGCCGGTCGCGGGCGCCAAAGTCACCTACGTCGTGCATACGTCCACGCATTATTGGTGGGATCAGGATGAGGAGGACGACAACGGCGCGGACGCCGACGCCGATTCCAGTAATTCGGACAACTCCGACGACTCCGATGATGCTTACGACCAGACCGAACAGCAGGAAC
>JBEKWT010000252.1:0-5076 GCA_049512795.1 Occallatibacter sp. | reverse complement strand
GATTGTGAAAAAAGACGGGGAGAACCGTCATGCCACTGGAAAAAACTTTCCACGGTGTCGATGTCGGCGGTCCATCGAGTACACTGCCGGGGCTGAATGGCACGCTGGACCATGTGTTTAGCGCGAGTTACGAAGAACTGCGCCGGCTGGCTGGGGCCGTAAAACATAGGGACGGCAGCGCGACGCTCAGCACCACGACTTTGGTCAATGAAGCGTGGCTGCGGCTGAGAAACTCGCCGGACTTGGCATTTGATTCCGCCCTGCACTTCAAGAACATTGCGGCACGCGCTATGCGCCAGATCCTGATTGAAGCAGCTCGGCGCCGGAACTCGCACAAGCGCGGCGGCAATGGGTCGGCGGTCTTCGTCACTTTGGACGATTCGACCGTTGAAGCTATTGCCGCCAACGATAAAGAACTGCTGGCTGTGGACGCGGCCCTCAACGAACTTGGGCGCATGAATCCTCGCCAGGCGAAGGTGGTCGAGTGCCGGTTTTTCGGAGGGCTCGAAATTTCGGAGATTGCGGAGCTACTGGGAACGTCGGAAGCTACCGTTCTTCGCGATTGGCGCGCCGCAAGAGCCTGGTTGACGCGCGAAATCCGCAAGGCGGGCTAATAGGTTTCGGAATTCCGGAAGACCGTCGAGCAGGAGTTGCGTGTTATGGAGAGCGCGCGCTGGGAACAAATTCAAGCCGTTTTTCATGCGGTTGCAGACCTTCCCGAGCCGGATCGACATGCCGCAGTGCAATCCGCATGTGGTGAGGATTCCGGGTTGGCGGCGGGTGTCCTGGCATTGCTCGAAGAAGATGCCCAGGGCGGGTCTCTGTTTGATCGTGACCTGGGCGACCTGGCGCAACAAACCCTTGACACCCGTTACGCAGCAAATCATCTGGACAACTTCGGCCCTTACCAGCCAAGAGGACTCATCGGCGAAGGCGGAATGGGCGTCGTTTATCTCGCCCAACGGCGCGACCTAGGAAGCCTTGTGGCCATCAAGGTCCTTCGTGATGCATGGCTTTCACCAGCGCGCCGGGAGCGCTTTGAGAGCGAACAGCGGACGCTAGCCCAACTCAATCATCCGAACATCGCGCTCCTGTTTGACGCGGGAATTCTGGACGACGGGACGCCTTGGTTTGTTATGGAGTACGTCAAAGGTGTGCCGCCCACGGAATACTGCCGTATTCACAAATCTTCGATTCAAGAGCGGCTGCGTCTTTTTCGCGCTGTCTGCGAGGCCGTGCAATACGCCCACTCGCAGGCGATCATTCACCGCGACCTTAAACCGTCCAACATCCTCGTGAGAGAGGATGGCACGGTCAAACTTCTTGACTTCGGCATCGCCAAGCAGCTCGAGAATGTCGAGGAGCGAGCGGACACAACCCAAACGGCGCTGCGGTTCATGACCCCGGCCTATGCGGCTCCGGAGCAGATCCAGAGCGGCCGGCCGGATACTCGCTCCGATGTCTATTCTCTGGGCGTTATTCTCTACGAATTACTTGTCGGTCAGCTTCCGTTCGACCTGTCGAAGAGAACACCCGCCGAGACCGCAGCCGCCATCGCACATCACGATCCGGAAAAGCCCTCCGCAGTGGCAGCCAAGCAGGAGGCAACCCTGCGGGCCGGCAAAGCGGGCTGGAGCGATTTAGACGTACTATGCCTCACGGCGATGCACAGGGATGTCGAAAGAAGATACCAATCGGTTGAAGCACTGATCCGCGATATCGATCATTACCTAAAGGGAGAGCCGCTGGAAGCACGGCCCGACTCGATCCTATATAGTACGGGGAAATTCATCACGCGAAACTGGCGCGCAGTCTCCGCAACATTGATCGTATTCGCGGTCATCGTTGCTCAACTCATCTTCTTCACCGTGCGGCTGGCAAACGCACGCAATGCTGCACTGATGCAAGCTGCTCGCACGCAGCGTATCCAGCAATTCATGTTGAATCTGTTCGGAGGCGGTGACAAGGAGGCCGGTCCTGCGCAAGATCTCCGCGTCGTCACCCTCATCGATCGCGGCGCACAGGAGGCCCAGACGCTCGACAAAGAGCCGGAGGTGCAGGCAGAGCTGTATCTGACCTTGGGTAGCATGTACGAGAATCTTGGCAAATTTGATCGCGCCGATTCGCTGCTCGAATCCGCGCGGAAGATTCGCGGTTCGATCACCGGGCCAGACAGCGTCGAAACTGCCGAAAGCCTCGTTGCGCTCAGCCTCTTGCGGGCCGATCAGGGCCAATATCAGGAAGCTGAGCGGATGGCGCGTCAGGCTCTTGCGATCGAGGACCGCCGTCTCGCGCGTGACAGCCCCGTTCGAGCGAAAGCCGAGGCCGCATTGGGGAACGTGCTTGAGAATGACGGCAAATACGACGAAGCGATACAGGTGCTTGATGAAAGTGTCCGGGTTCAGTCGGGACCGACTGGAAACCCCACAGATCTCACAGACAGCCTGGGCGCGTTGGCTGACGCACATGGCTACCTGGGTCACTATTCAATCGCCGATTCTTTGGACCGGCGCGCGTTGGATATAGACCGCCAAATATACGGCCCCGTCCATCCGCATCTTGCCGATGCGCTGAGCGACTTGGGCGGCTTTCAGGAAATCCTGGGAAACTACGATGAATCCGAAAGGTATTTCCGGCAGGCCCTTGAAATCGTTCAATCCTGGTACGGCAGTGATCACCCCGCAACGGCATGGCAGATGTCTAGACTCGCTCAAACGCTTCAAAATGAAGGAAAGTATGAAGAGGAGGCAAGACTGTTGCAGCAGGCGCTTCCCATAGAAGAGCGCGCCTATGGAACGGTGCATCCAAAAGTCGCCGTCGTTCTCGGCCTCCTGGTGGATGAGGAAGAGCGACAAGGTAAGTTGGACAAGGCGGAGAGCGACCTTATCAGGATGCTCAGCATCGAGCGGACAGTATACGGGGAGAAACACCCCTCGGTTACAACTGTGATGGCAAATCTGGCCAATCTGTATCTGGAGAAGAAACAGTATGTTCGCGCTGAAAAGCTGTACCGGGAAGTCGTCCAGCGTTTCACGGATGAGTTCTCCGCGGAGCACGTTAACACGGGAATCGTGCAAATCAAACTGGGTCTGGTTCTTCTGAAGGAACGGCGGTACCAAGACGCGGTGGCCCACTCTTCAGCGGGCTATTCGATTTTGTCCAAGCAAACCAGTCCGGCGATGAAGTTTCGCAGGCTCGCATGCGAAGATTTGGTGACTGAATACAAAGCCCTGCACCAACCCGAGCAAGCCAAACAGTTTCAGGCAGAATTAACTGCTGCGCACCAATAAGCAGCCGTGGGCCAACAGGGCATCTCACGCATGAAAGTGGTAGGGCGCTCTTTGCGAGAACGGCGTGAATGCGGAGGGGAAGATTCTCGCCTCGGTCCGACATTCGCTCAAATCGGACCAGTCCGTCTGTGTACTGCTTCCGAGGACCTGTCGCTCAGGGTCGCGCTGCTGAGAATGCGCGAGCGGTGGCCGGAATTGTCATTTGAGTTGTTTCCGCGTTCCTTGCACACAGTTTGAGATGACTTGCCGATTGGCTACCTGACTCTAAGATCGCCCCAGACCCCTAATGGGTGTCACTATCTAAACTATTGATTTTATTGGTGCCCGGAGGGGGAGTCGAACCCCCACGACCGTCAAAGGTCTGCGAATTTTAAGTCCGCTGCGTCTGCCAATTTCGCCATCCGGGCCCGCCTCTATATTATCGGCCTGATTCGCCCTCCCCGGCGCGCATGTTCCCGCTCTGGCGCTCTTTTGGCAACGTACGAGCCGGTTCGCCAACGGGCGATCTTTCCACAACTTGCTCTGAAGCGCCACCCCCCCGTATCATCCGGCAAGAGCAACCACCATGAGCGACTTGGAAAGCAAGACCGGCTTGCGCGTGAAGGGGCGGCTTATGTCCGCCTCGGAGATCGAGCGTACCCTGGTGCGCCTGGCTCACGAAATCGTTGAGAAGAGCAACGGCAGCGAAGATCTGGCTTTGGTGGGCATCAAGCGTCGTGGTGTTCCCCTCGCGGAGCGACTGGGCAAGCTCATTTCAAACATCGAAAAGCGGCACGTCGATACGGGTGTGCTCGACATTCAGTTTTATCGCGACGATCTGTCCACGGCGGACGTTAGGCCAGTGGTCACGCCCGGAGCCGTCGGCTTCGATGTGGAGGGCCGCGACATCGTGATCTGCGACGATGTGCTTTACACCGGACGCACCATCCGCGCCGCACTCGACGCGCTCTTCGACCATGGCCGGCCGCGTCGCGTTCAACTGGCCGTGCTTATTGATCGCGGCCACCGAGAGTTGCCTATTGAAGCCACCTACGTGGGTAAGCATGTTCCCACCAGCAGTCGCGAGATCATCGAAGTGAAGTTCCAGGAAGTCGACTCCACCGAGCAGGTGCTGCTGGTGGAGAAGACGAGCTGAAGTTTGTCCTTCCAGCCGCGACCCTCAGAACTTCGCAGAACAATGAAGCGTGAGCGGCAGCCGGCCGGGGGTTTCGAATGGTAAGGTGCGCCTTCAACCCGTTCGGGGCCCGGCGCTCCGATATAGGTCAACGATGAATCCAGCCGCACCCGCGATCCGCCGCGCACTCACAACTCCGCCTGCGCCCGCGTCTCCGTTTCCCTACAACCCGGGGTCGCTGCTCTCGGTTCTCGATTTGACTGTCGAGGGCGTCAGCCGCCTGCTCGTGCGCGCCACCGAGCTCGAGCACGAAGACCCCATCGTCCGCGATCGCATCCTGGCCAAGCGCAGAATCGCGCTGCTGTTCTACGAGTCGTCCACGCGCACCCGCACCAGCTTCGAGCTGGCCTCAAAAGCGCTGGGCGCCGACACCACGCTGGTCTCGAACCTGAGCTCAAGCATCGAGAAGGGCGAGTCACTGAAGGATACGGGCCTCACACTACGGGCCCTGGGCGCGGAGGCCATCATCCTCCGCCACAACTCATCCGGCGCGGCATGGCTGCTGGAAGAATCGACACGCCTGCCTGTGGTCAATGCGGGCGACGGCATGCACGAGCATCCCACGCAGGCGTTGCTTGACCTGAGAACGATCCTGACGCACCTCCGGCCGGG
>JBEKWT010000251.1:0-5079 GCA_049512795.1 Occallatibacter sp. | reverse complement strand
CGAAGTCCTGGAATCGCGGGTGCTCGGGATGGCGCACATTCGCGATTTGCGATTCGACAACCTCCGCCTCGGTCGACCCTGTGTAGAACAGGAACTGGTCCACCTGATGCGAGCCGATGTCGCACAGGATTCCGCCATACTGATCGGGGTTCCAGAACCAATCGGGCCGTCCTCCGCCTCCGCCCGCGTCCCCTGCATGCTGGAAGATCTGATGCGGAGCAATATTGATCGTCTGGATCACCTTGCCGATCGCGCCCTGGCGCACGAGTTCGCCCGCGTAGACGGCCGCCTTCACTTCAAGTAGCTCGCTGTACATAATCGCGTAGATGCGCTTGGTCTCAGCGATAGTCTTGCGCACTTCGGCCAATTGCTCGAGCGTCGTCAACCCGGGCTTGTCAGACAGAAAGTCTTTGCCGCGCTTCATGGCGCGCACGGCGATTCCCGCGCGCTCACTGGCCACCTGCGACGTGAGAACAAGCTGCACCGAGGGATCGTCGAGGATTTCCTCTTGCGTGGCGACGATCTTCACGTCGGGATACCGCTTGCGAAAGGCCGCGAGCTTGTCCTGTTCGCCGCCCCACGCCGCCACCAGCTCTCCGCCTCCGCGCTGAGCCGCCCCAATCATGCCGTTAATGTGGTCGTGACTCATGCCGCACACGGCAAACTTAATGTGATACTTTGGCGCGGCTTCGGACTGGCCGGGGGCCTGCGCAGGCGCAATCGCGTCTTCAACGATTCGCGCCGCCCTCGCTCCGAAGGCCATCACCCTCTCGGGCAGTCCCATGATTGCCGCTGACCCCAGCGAACCCATCAGCCCAGCTTGCTTCAAGAATTTTCGCCGCTCGGTCAAACTCGTTGTCATCACCCCTCCGCGTTTCGGACCTTCTGCAGCCGCCGCTGCCCTTGCGCTCATTGATCATAGTCGCCCCGATGGCCGAAAAGGAACTGCTGAAGGAAGCGCAAATGCTGCGGCCTGACTCCTGTTTTCGAGCACAACTCGAACGACTCTCGCGAGGAGAGAAAATGACACGATAACGCCCTCTGCGAAAATAGACTTTCATGCTCTCGCTCCAACAGGCCGGAAAGCGATTCGGACCCCGGGTCCTGTTTCTCGAGGCCGACTGGCTGATTCGCAACGATGAAAAAACCGCGCTCGTAGGCGCCAACGGCACGGGCAAATCCACGCTGATGAAGATCCTCTGCGGCCTGGAAACGCTGGACTACGGCACGCTCGAAAAGACGCGTGGCATCAGCATCGGCTACCTTCCGCAGGAGGGATTGCAGCTTACCGGCAGGACTGTCTTCAATGAGTGCCTCAAGGTTTTCGACGAGCTCCACGAGATGGAACGCGAGATTGAGCAACTAGCCGGGCGACTGGGGGAATTGGATCACAAAGGCTCGGAGTACGAATCCGCTGCCGAGCGATACTCGCTGCTGCAAGATCGCTTTCACGCGCTTGACGGCTATGCGCTCGATGCGCAGGTGGGCAGCGTGCTTACTGGCCTGGGATTCGGCAAGGAGGATTGGACCCGGCAGACGGATGAGTTCAGCGGCGGTTGGCAGATGCGTATTGCGTTGGCCAAGCTGCTGCTGGCCAAGCCCAACCTATTGCTCCTCGACGAGCCTACCAACCACCTCGATCTTGAAACGCGCAATTGGCTCGAGGACTATCTCCGGAGCTATCCGTTCGGGTACATCCTCAT
Organism: Occallatibacter sp.; assembly: GCA_049512795.1. Lineage (GTDB taxonomy): Bacteria > Acidobacteriota > Terriglobia > Terriglobales > Acidobacteriaceae > Telmatobacter. The sequence goes on along the minus strand of JBEKWT010000251.1, from coordinate 3,376 downwards.
CTCGCACGACCGCTACTTTCTCGACGTCACCATCGACCGCACGGTGGAGATCTGGAACAAGCGCCTGACCATCTATCAGGGGAATTACACAAAATACCTGAAGCAAAAGGACGAGCGGCGCGAGCAACTGATGGCCGCCTACCGCAACCAGCGCGAGCGCATTGAGCACCTTGAGGCCTTCATTAATCGGTTCAGGTACCAGGCCACCAAGGCTAGGCAGGTGCAGTCGCGCATCAAAGAACTCGAAAAAATCGAGCGCATCGAGGTTCCCGAGGAAGAGGCGGTCATCCACTTCAGGTTTCCCCAGCCGCCGCCCTCAGGCCGCATCGTGGCCGAGGCCGAGGGGCTGGCGAAGAGCTACGGACAGAAACAGGTGTTCAGCGGCGGGCGTTTCACGATTGAACGCGCCGATCGCGTGGCGCTGGTGGGCGTGAACGGCGCGGGCAAGTCTACGCTGATTAAATTGCTCACCGGCGACGAAGCTCCCACCGCCGGCTCGATCCGCCTCGGCTACAATGTCATCGCCGAATACTTTGCGCAGGATCAGTACAAGGTACTCGATCCCGAAGCACGAATGCTCGACGACATGAGCCGCGCCGCCCGGCGCGTGCCGGAGGTGCAGCTGCGTTCGCTACTCGGCTGTTTTCTCTTTTCCGGTGACGACGTCTTCAAGCCGCTGGGCGTGCTTTCTGGTGGCGAGCGCAACCGCTACGCACTGGCGCGGATTCTTGTTTCGCCGGCGAATTTTCTGCTGCTCGACGAGCCGACAAACCACCTGGACATGCGCGCCAAGGACGTGCTGCTCGAAGCGCTCGCGGGCTACAGCGGAACGGTGATCTTCGTCTCCCACGACCGCTACTTCATCGATCGCCTGGCTACCCGAGTGCTCGAAATCGAAGGCGGCGCCGTGACGGCGTACGAAGGGAACTACGAAGATTATCTGCGACGCAAGTCGGCGTTGGCTGCGCCTGTGCTCGCTCAGGCGCCGGTCCTGCATCACGAAAGACCCGCTTCGACTGGAACCACGATCGTCATTGAGGGCGGCTTCGATGAGTTCGACGGCACGGCATCGTCACCGGCCCCGAGGAGTCGCCGCCTGAATCCCATCAAGCAAAAGCAGATTGAGGAGCGATGCGCCTTTCTCGAAGAGGAGATCCCGCGCATCGAAAGCGCCATCGCGCATTGCGAAGACCAATTGGCTGTTTATGTCTCCGCCGCTGAAACCCAGCGCCTCACTGCGCTTGCCGGAGACCTCCGCTCGCAACTCGCCGCGCTCACTACCGAGTGGGAGGAGTTGACGGCGCAGTTAGAAGGCACATGAGTTGGTTCGCAGCCGGTCTTTCCAGGCCGGAGCAGGACTGTTCCTTCTCTTCATTTGCAGGAGGTCATCAGGGTTGGTAGCCCTGCCAAATGTACTCCAGCGCTTCGGGCAAGGATTGTTGCCGCACGCCACGATCTACATGGCCAGCGTTGCGGGCAAAGACAAATTGGTACGGATAATGCTTTGCGGCGAGCACTTTGGCCATGAGCTCATTGGCCACCACCCAGTCGTGCATGTCGTCATGCATCACATTCGTGTTCAACAGGTCCCGGTCGCCTACCTCCAGCCACAACCGCAGCGGTTTGCGCCGGCTCTGCGGGATAAGCCGTTCATGGAACTCCCACGCGCCGTGAGGCGAGCGCGGATTCCACGGCCACTGCTGGTTGACAAACGTGCCTGAGTAAGCCAGCACACGGTGATACCACTCAGGATGAAACCAGGCCATGCTGAGCGCGCAGGAGCCGCCGGAACTCGCGCCCATTGTGGCGCGTCCATTGGGATCGTGTGTGAGCCGGACATGGGCTTGGGTTTCGACGGCCGGCAAGACTTCGTGCTCGACAAACTCAGCGTAGCGGCCCGACACAGTGTCATACTCGAGACCTCGCTCGCTGCCTTGTGAGTCGAATCCTCCGTTGCCGATGGAGACAGCAACTATAGGGGGCAGCTTATGCTCAGCAATCAGCGCGTCAAGTGCCGCGAAGAGCTGGCGGTCGGGACCGTCCGCGCCCACGATGAACGGCGCCTCCGAGCCTGCCACATAGTTCTTGGGCACGTAGACTGCAACTTTCCTGACATAGGACGCGGGATGTGTCTCCACGCCCAAAAGCCGCGCCGGATTCGTGGGATCAGGAGTTGCAGGGGAGTCACTGTTACGGGCAATCCCCGGAAAATACTTGCTGTCTTCGGAGCGCATTGTGAATTCCACGACCGTTCCGTCGAGCGGGCGAGCCGGATCGGCGAGCTCGGGCGCGGAAGTATGGGTTGGACCGATGATGAAGTTGCCGTTTTGGTTCGGATCAGGAACAGCGCCGTCCGGCAACTCGGTTGCCGCGACGTACCCTGGTGTGTGTGGATCGCGCGTGGGCATCGGCGGTCGCACGGCTCGCGGAGAAGTCGGCGCAGATGAGGGCGCGGATGGCGGCGCACCAGTGTTTTGACCATACACGGATTGCGACGTGGCAACAGACACAAGGCAGGCAATGGCAATCGAGAAGACGCGGCCGGCAAATGACATGTAGCCATTGTGCCCCATCGCCTCGGGATTGCGGAAGCATAATCTTCGAGAGGGCCCGGTCCTGTTTCCGTCGTGCATAATCGAAATACGATGGCTCTTTTGTGGAATCCCGTGAGCTGGTCGCAGCGGCTGGCTGAGCTTGAGGCGCAGAGCGGCGAACTAAAGGAAGCGCCACTGCGTCGCGACGTGCGCTCGCTGGGCACGCTGCTGGGCGTGGTGCTGCGCGAGCAGGCAGGCGATGAGCTCTTTGCGCAGGTCGAAGCGCTGCGGCAGGGCACCATTCGCCGCCGCGACGCCGACGCGCACGGAAAAGCCGAAGAGGCAGCGCGCCAGGACTCCGCCGCGATGGAGCTGGTGCACTCGCTGCCCGCGGAGCGCGCCATCCTGCTCACGCGTGCCTTCGCGTTTTACTTCGAGCTCATCAACCTGGCTGAGACCAACCATCGCAAGCGGCGCCGTGTGGCGCTGCGCCTCAGCGGCCAGGCTGGCCGTCAGCGCGGGTCGCTGGCGGGGACATTGAGCGAGATGCGCCGCGTAGGCATCGGCGCCGAGGAGGCGCTGAACTGGTTGCGCCGCGTGCTCATCGTTCCTGTGTTCACAGCGCATCCCACAGAGGCGGCGCGGCGCACGGTGATGTTCAAGCGCCGGCGTATCGGCGAGTTTCTCGAGGCGCTCGATCGCATTCCTCTTCCTGAGCAGGACATGGCGCGGCTCGAAGAGCTCGTGCTAGCCGAAATCACTGGCCTCTGGCAGACCGACGAGGTGCGCTCGCGCCGGCCCACCGTTTACGACGAAGTAAAGATGGGCCTCGACTACTACGA
>JBEKWT010000250.1:0-5097 GCA_049512795.1 Occallatibacter sp. | reverse complement strand
CAACACCAGGACCCATCCCGCGCCAAGCCACTCCAGCCCATGCGCCCCCAGGCGCGCGTTCCACAGTTCGTAGGCCAGGATCGGCAGCCCGAAGAGCAGCGCAAAATCGAGGGCCCTGAAGACTGCCAGCAGGAGCGCGTTGTTGAAGAGCAGTTTCAGGTTCTTGGTCCAGCCCTCGATCATCGCCCCCGTGCCGCGATACATGCGCGCTGAGACGGCGTCGTCCGCATAGCGGAAGCGCAGTCCCACTTTGCGCCGCTTGGCCAGGAACGCCAGCTCCACATCTTCCAGCACCTTGCCGGCCACGCTGGGGTGGCCGCCGAGCCGCCGGTAAGCCTCCCGCTCCACCAGCAGGAACTGGCCATTGGCCGCGGCGATGCGCTGCGCAGGATCAGAGACCTTGGCCGGCGGATAAGCGAGCGCCAACTCGCAAAAAACGAGCGGCATGAGCGAGCGTTGCGCCAGCCCGCGCACAATTTGCCGCGGCGAGTAGCTCAACATGCCCACCTTGTACCGCTCTGCCTCGTGCAGTGCCCTGCGCAGGTCGCCAGGCTCGTGCACCGTATCTGCATCGGTAAACAGCAGCCAGCGGCCGCGTGCGCGCCGCGCCGCCGTCCAAATTGCGTTCGCCTTCCCTGTCCATCCCGGCTCCAGCTTGCCCCCCTCAAGCAATGTGACGCCGGCCAGCGCGACACCGGCAAATCCGCGCGCGATCTCCGCCGTCCGATCAGTAGAGTGATCGTCCACCACGATCAGCTCCCAGTCGCGGCCCAGCGCAAAGATGTCCTCTGACTGGCTCACCAGCGACTGCAGGCAATCGGCGAGGCATTCTTCCTCGTTACGCGCCGGGATGATCACTGTCAGCTCGATCAGCTCCGCCGGCTCGGGTTGGTCGAAGACGGTCCCCGAAGCGGTCTTGCCGGCCCAGTCGCGCCAGTCGGAAGTTGGGCCCGAGTCCTCCGCCGGATCGGCCAGGCCCAGCACCGGTGTCCATCCTCTGGTCCCGCTTCGCTCAACCTCATCCCTGCTCATCGTGCAGCACCGTTTTCTTCCGCCCTTACGCTCCGTATTATAAGGATGTGCGGTTTCCTCGTTGCCTCATCCTGGCGCTCTTGACTCCGTTAGCCCTTCTGCCCGCGTGTAATCGCGGTTCGCATCCCGCGCAAACCGGCAAGCCCGCGCCCGACTTCACCGTCTCCGACGGCACGTCCACCGTTCATCTTGCCAGCTACCGCGGCCAGGTTGTCCTGCTCAATTTCTGGGCAAGCTGGTGCATGCCGTGCGTCGAGGAGATGCCTTCGCTCCTCGCCCTCCACCATGAACAGCCCAATCTTGCCATTCTCGCGGTAAGCATCGACGACGATCGTACCGCCTATTCGAATTTCATTGTTCGAGATCACGTCGACCTCATCACGGTCTTTGACCCCACGGAATCCGCCGCGAAGCTCTATCACACGGATATGTGGCCGGAGACCTACGTCATCGACCGCCAGGGAATTATCCGCCGCAAATTCGTCGGGCCTCAGGAATGGACCAGTCCCGAGATCGTCGGCTATCTCAACAGCCTTTGAGGCGGCAGATCCCTCCCATCTGAAACTCCGCGAAAAAACTACAAAAACAATTTGACAATCTCATTGCATTAGTGTACTAGTCTTCTAGTACATTGATTTCTCGGCGATGAGCACACTTTCCAAGCCGGCCTTCCGCTTTCTGCTCGATCTCAAGAGCGGGGTTCCTGTCTACCGGCAGATCATCGATCAGATCCGCGGCGCCTTGGCAGCCGGCGCGCTTGCGACGGGGGACCAGCTCCCCACGGTCCGCCAAATGGCCGTGGACCTGGCCATCAACCCTAACACGGTGGTGCGCGCCTACAAGGAATTGGAATTGGGCGGATTGCTCGAGACGCACCAAGGGACTGGCACATTTATCAGCTCCCAGAAGTTTCCCCGCGGAAATGCAGAGCGGGAGCGGCAGTTGGGCCAGATTGTTGCCGACGCCGTGGCGCGCGCGGGCGCCGCGGGTTTCACCATCGAAGACCTCGTTGAGCAGTTGCGGGCATGGCCCCTGGGGTCAGCCCTGAAGGAGAAAGAATGACGCCCAGAATCACCACTCAGAACTTCAATGGAGTTGCCGTTGCCGCATTCCTGGTCTGCTTCCTGACAGGCTTGCTCGCCACTGTTCTCACTCGCCAGCCCGCCCCAGCCCTCGCGGGCGCGCTTGTTGGCCTCTATCTTCTCTTTGCCATTAAGGTGGTCCGACAGTGGGAGAAGGCCATCAAGCTTCGCTTCGGCCGTTATGTGGGCCTCCTCGGGCCGGGAATCTTCCTGATCGTTCCCATAATCGAGACTCTGAGCCAGATCGTCGACCAGCGTGTCCGCGTTGCGAACGTTTCCGCTGAGACTACGCTCACGCGCGATACCGTCCCCGTAAATGTCGACGCCATCGTTTTCTGGATGGTATGGAACGCGGAGAAAGCGATCCTTGAGGTTGAGAACTACGACGATGCAATCACGATGAGCGCGCAAACCGCGCTGCGAGAGTCGATCGGGCGTCATGACCTCCATCAGGCCCTGGCCGAGCGTGAGACTCTTGGCCAGGAATTGCAGAAGATCCTCGATGAAAAGACCACTCCCTGGGGCATTACTGTGCAGTCAGTTGAAATCCGCGACGTGCAGATTCCTCCTGACCTGCAGGATGCAATGTCGCGCGAAGCACAGGCAGAGCGCGAGCGCCGCGCCCGCGTGATTCTGGGAACCGCGGAAACGGAGATCGCCGACAAGTTTGCCACTGCTGCCGAGACATACAAAGACAATCCCGTGGCGCTGCATCTGCGCGCCATGAACATGCTGTACGAGGCGATCAAGGAGCGCGGGTCGATGGTGATCGTGCCTTCGTCGGCCGTGGAGACGATGGGCCTGGGCGGCTCACTGGCGGCAATGGCGCTCAACAAACAGTCGTAAGAATCGCACCTAACACTCGCGAAAAACGGAGGGATGGAATGAATTGGAGAGGAATTAAGGTAGCAGTACTTGCGATTGCTCTGTGCGCCACGGCAAAGGCGCAGACCACCGCGAGCGAAGGTTGGGTGGGAATCTGGCACGCGAATGTGGGCGGCCAACCCACCTCAACTTTGACTCTCGCTACGGATACGGGCGAACTGGGCGGCACCATTGTGCTGGACATGGTGAGCGACAAAAGCGGAACGCCCAAGGTGATTGAAAGAGAGCCGCACGTGCTGATGAATCCCGTCGCCGGCGGCAATACACTCACGTTTCAGGTGAAGATGCAAAAGCCTCAAGGGTCGAGTTTTGTGGCCAGCTTTGAAGTGAAGCGAACCGCGACAGACAAGGCGACCATCCACTGCGTCAACTGTGGTGCGGATGCGCCGGTCGTCGATCTCGTGAAAGACCTGTAGCGAATTGGAGCTGACGATGATGAGTCGAAGAGTTTTTGGGACATTCGTTCTGTTGCTGGCTGTCACCTTGGGCTTCGGCCAGAGCGGCAACGTGCAGACGCCACGGCCGGATCTCTCGCGGCTCACCGGCGTTTGGCGCGGACAAATGGACGGGATGCCCGCTGTGACACTCGTGGTCACCGATGAAGGCGGCGAATTGCAGGGGGCGATCCTGTTCTACCTGATCAGGCGCGACAAGCCTGGTGAGCCGCCAACGGTCACGCCGGGTATTCCAGAACCGATTTTCCATCCGGCATTCGACGGCAGGACGCTTGCTTTCGAGGTCAGCCATCGGCGCGCCCATCCCCCGCGAACCTTGTCCGACCCTCCCGTTTCCTTCCGTCTGACTCTGACCGGTCCGAATCAGGCCGAGTTCGCGAATGAGAGCGAGAAAGGGCCAGCAGATGAGAGCGGGAAAGGGCCGGCATTCGTCATAGTCCGAAGCGATTACTAGCTGATATTCTGGCGATATGACCACGGTCGACATCGTCTTTCGCTACGCCACGCCGCCGACGGAGCAGGTAGCTTTTGCGCTGGCTCACGCGCGAGACGTTTACGGCATTCGGCAGCTCAGTTTCGATCGTGTGGCCCGGACCCTCAGAATCGAATATGACGCCACTCGCCTGAACGCCGCCGCCGTCACCAAGCTCGTTCGCGAGGCAGGGCTCGATATCGCCCCAGACGACAATGAGGGCGAGCCGCTTATCGCCGCGCCCGCGCCGGCCGCAGTGCTCCCACCAACAGCGTAGCCCGGTAGCGCAACTGGTCCAGTCTCGCGTCGCCGCCCCAGCCTCGCGCCGCCGCTCTAGCCTTGCGCCGCCGGGCGAATCTTGCGCTGCCGCTCCGGCCTTGATACTCTGACAAAGGTTCGTCCCACGGGTTTCGTCCTGAAACCCGCGCGCGTGCGCCCGTAGCTCAGCTGGATAGAGCGACTGACTACGAATCAGTAGGTCGGGAGTTCGAATCTCTCCGGGCGCACCATAAAATCAACAACTTACAGCAAGTACAAGAATTGACCATCCAAGCTGTCACCATCCTGTCACTGTGGCGTCAGGCTTGTCCTTCTGGGCTATGGTGGCCTGCCCTTGTGCTAGTTTGACACCTTTGTGACTTTGACGAATCAAAAGAGGTGTAGACTTCCAGCCAAGAGTGTCTGGTAATGGATTGTGTCTGGAAAGAGTTAAGGGGTTTGGACGAGATGGTGGTGTGAGATGTTTACCCGCATTCGGGAAACTGCGCGAATCTTGAACTACCGTGAACCGCAGGATGCTCTGGGCATTGTCTTCGTGGAGCGCGCGGAGCCACGTGTGTCCGTCGCTGGAAAGCACATCTCTCGCTTACTTGAAATCGGAATTGTCGTTGCGATCATTGGCCGAATATCTGCCCCAGTGAGCACTGCGCTTCAGCATCTGATTCCAAAGCAACTTTCGGCCACTTTACCAACAATCGCCGGAGCGGTAGGTGCAGTGTTGATGCTTGCGCTGAACTGGCTCCGAGAGGATGTTGAGCGAAACATCAAAGAGCATTTCACTCTGGGACAGACACTCGCTCAATTTTTTGGGCATAAGCTGGATGACACGTTTCGTATTCTAAAGAGCTAGTGGCACGATCCCTATGAAGATCGAGACCAAGACCGATCCATC
>JBEKWT010000249.1:0-5097 GCA_049512795.1 Occallatibacter sp. | reverse complement strand
CGAGGAGCACGAAGTGTCAGGGCACGACTTCAGTCGTGACGTAAGGACGATGAATGAATCGGGGCTTTAGCCCCTGCGAAACAGACGGAGGGAGCAGGGGCCTTCACGCCCCTCAAAAAACGCACGGCAGCCTCCGGCCTTCAGGCCCGGTGGCTGACCTGCCGACTCACTGACTTGCTTTCTATTGCGCCCTGGCTCGGACGAAGTCCTGCGCCACGTCGCGCACGAACGCTACCGCCCCCGGCGGCACCGCAACATCGCCACGCAGAATCGCCTCGAAGTGATGCGGCGCTCCGTAGTAAAGCGTCGTGTCATCCTGATTCTGGCTCACGCTCGTGCCGTCCAGGTCAATGCCGGCAAAAATGCCCTTGGTGCGCGAATAGCTCAAAAGCTCCGCGCTCATCTTCCAATCGGTCGATGCGGTTCCGGAGCGCCCCACCGGGCCGGCTGCGGCCGAAGCGTCGCCGCCGATCTTGAACTTGTCCTTCAACAGATCCTGCATGCCGCGGTCATTCACCGCGATCAGAATCAAGTCCGTCGCCTGGCCGCCCCACTGGAATCCGATCGATCCACCGGCCATCCGGATAAATACGGGCGCACTCCACCCGTGACCCGTGCGGCACGTAACCACGCCCTGACCGTACTGAGCGCCCACGAAGAACGCGCCCTTCACCATGCTGGGGACCACAGCCACGCAAGTCGCCGATTTCAAAATGTTGCTCGGAACCGTTCGGTCGCCTGCGTTCATGATCTGGTCCAGAACCACCTTGGCGGCGTCGATGCGAGCCTGCAAATCCTCCTTGGAGGAGGCGGCGAAGGCCGTAGCGGGGAGAAGCAAGCTGAGGAGAATTGAAACCATGGCCTTTTTCATCGTCCTATCCTTTCCATTCCGCTGACAGCAGCGGATGCGAGAGCCTTGTGTCGGGAGAATTCGATTCTCTGCCAGTGTCGTTGAGCCAGTGTCGTTGAGCTGGAGGGGTTCAAGGGAATAGTCGGCCGTCTGGCAGCGCCGAATCCTCCTCGACTAGTTTACAGCCCAGCCTACCGCATTCATGGGCACAGGGGTTCCACAATTGCTATACCCGCCCCAACGGCGTCATTGAACGTTCATCAACCCGTAATTGCCGAGTGGCCGGTGATTCAACCGGAAAGTGCGCTGCTTGATTCTTGCCTGTAGCGGCAACTCGTCGCCTTCGCCCCGAGTCTCAATCGTGCCGCGTGGAAGGTTGCGACGGCATCGTGCGCTGGCGCGACAGGCAGAACCACGCCTTTGCGTTGCTGCCGTGGAACTCGGCTGATCGCAACTCAACGATCTCGAGCGCTGGCTCGATTCCGAGGGTGACCTCACGTGCCGAACGGCGCGGCGGACCGGATTCGCGCGGCGGACCCTCAGTGCTGCCGATCAAGCTCAGCCACAAGCCGCCCGGCGCCAGCGCGGCAGCGACTTGTGCCGCGAACCGCTGTCTCTCGCCTTCTTCATCGAACACGTGGAAGCAACCGCGGTCGAACACGAACTGGAATGGGCCATCGGGCAGAGGCGGCGAGAAAGTCCCATGCGGCGAAGCGGCAGGGCAGTGCGCGTCCCTTCATCTTGGCGCGGGCTCTCTCGACGGCAAGCGGCGAGACATCGACTCCGAGTATGTCGAAACCGCGTTCCGCCATCCAAATTGCATTCGTACCGGTACCTGCGCCGATCTCAAGCGCCGGGCATGGCGTGACCGCGCCCGATGTGACGAACTCGACGAGCAGAGGCTCCGGTTGCCCAGTGTCCCAGGGCAGCTCTCCCGAGGCGTAGCTCTCATTCCATGACGGGTGCGGCATCACGATACGATTTTAGCTCCATCCGCAACGGCGTTCATCGAGCCCGTCAAGACCTAGATGAGTTAATGGCACGGCCGAAGGAGCCGTGGTTGTGTTGTCGCCAACTCGGAAGTAACCGAGTAGTGTTTCCGGATAGCCTGAAATCCAGGAGCAATCCGGAAACTGCAGTGCGCCACTTTCTGAGAAGGCGGCTTCGCGACCACAGCGCGAATTGCAGTTTCTCGCTTGATGAGTGGCGCCCCTATAAATCGGCGGTCGAAGATATAACGGGGACGGGCTCCGGCTGGGGCCGGGCGCCTTTGATCATGAGCCACAGCATGATGGCGCCCTCCCCGAGGAGGGCCGGGGAAACGACTCGGGTTACGCGATCGACAAAGTTTGGCGCGAGAAGCCCGGTGAAGGCAATGCTCAAATAGGCACAGCCGTTGATCATCAGCGCGACACCGATCAGGCGGGGAAGAAAAACCGACCGGTATACCAGGATGCCGAAGGGGAGCAGCCACAGGCCTGCGAAGATTTCGTTGATCAACAAGCCATATTCGTGGATGCGGAGAAACAGGGTCGCGAGCGCAGCCTGCTGTGGCTGATTGAATGCTGACAGGAAGCTGTCGCCACGCGCCAGCAGCAGCGCGGCAATATCGTTCAATGAGTTGAGAAAATCGATCACAAGAGGCATGCATCCGCCGAGGAACACCATGAGAAGGCCGAGGCTGCGGTCGACTCGTTTGAGCACACGGTAAAGCGCGAGCGCGACCACAAGGCAGGACAGGCCGGCGAGGAGGTCGCACACGATTCCCAGCCGGAACAGTGACTCGTGGGTGGCGATGTTATGCGCCGTTGCGGACGCGCTGCTGCGCACAATCAGCGCTCCTTCCACATAAATCGGCCGGACCACTGAGAAGCCGAGAAGCAGATAGAGAAATCCGGCGACTCTGCCAGGGTTGCTGTTCGAGTTCATGCTCCTCCTCAAGGTCAGATGGGGTAGTCCATTCGATGAAGGATGGCGATGGAATCTTAACGCACGAATGCTTGCGCGTCACCTGGAAACTGGCCCGGTGTCCTGCCGCTGCTGGGATCAATCCTTGAATGGGAGCCGTTTTCGAAAACTGAGCACTAGAGCGGAGTCAGGCGGCCACGCCGACTTCGGTGGGACCCAGAATGACGGTATAGCGCACCGCGGAACAGTTGCTGGCGGTCTGCGGTCAATCCTTTACCAGCGCGCAAGGTCTCCGGCGTGATAGGGTTGGTGACCTGAGAAGAATCTCCCGAAAGGGTAAGGATGACGTTCCCCATGAATGCAAGACATGTCTCCGAATTTCTGAAGTGCACCGCACTGGCGGCAGGCTTCATCGCCGGCGCTTCGCTGGCCGCCGCGCAACAGGCAGCACCCGCTCCGCAACAAGCACCGCCCGCTCCGTCCATTCCCCTCCAAACCTATTCAGCACCCGATGGCAGCGCGACTGTCGGCGTCCCAGCCGGGTGGAAGGTGACCAAGGGCGCCTATGGCGTTATCCAAATGTCCGGTCCGAACGGCGAGGCAATCTCGCTCGGAAACACGTTATTCGTCCGCAACGGTTCATACCAGCCTGGTCAAAAGGCAAGCGGCCTTATCGCGATGACGCTGCCCAACCAGGCCACAATTACGCAAAAGGTCGAGGCAGTCTGGGAGCAGGCGGTCGCCGCCTCGGGTGATCCGAGTGCGCGCGTCAGCTTGATTTCCGCCACACCTATTCCACTCGGCAGCATGGCTCAGTGCGGCATCTTCCTCGGGAGTATGACGGGCGCGAAAGGCGCATCGAATTTCGAGTCGCGATTCTGTTCATTGCCCATGGACACCAATGGGATCTTCAAGCTCTTCTGGCTGAACGCTTCGCTTCCGACATCTGTTGCTGCTCAGGAGCGCGCCACGGCAGAAGCCGTGCTCTCCAGCTACAGGCCGTCCACATCTACGCTCGAGGCCCTTCTCAAGCCCGAGACGCCACCGCTGCCCCCGGCCGGCGCGGCCGGGCCTGGCGGCGCGCCTATGTCGAGCACGCTATACGCGGAACAACAGGCACAGGAGAGTAGCGACTGCATGGACGAAGGAGTGATTCGCGGGGAGCCGGAGTGGCAACTACCCCCTTACTGTCGCTGAGATTCGCCTTCGAGGCTCGTGCTGGACGAGAAGTTAGTTCCCTCGTGCGCCTTCCCGCCCGCTTTTTCTGCCAGCGTAAGATCGGGCACATGCTGGGAATCGCGATTGGCCTCGGAATTCATCTCCGATTAGCAATGCTCTCCTTCTCCGCTTGCATCGCTTGGCGAGCGCGCACCATGCGGCCCTTGGCGGCGGCGCTATTCTCCTCGATTCGCCAGGCCCGTTTATAGTTAGCTGCGGCTGCCGCGTAATTGCCCTCGTGCATCTGTTGGTTGGCCAAATCGAAATAACTCTGCGCGGAACGTGCCATAGCTCCACGGGACGCAGGCGCCAAGGTCATTCGGCGAGTCGATGTCGACTCCAGAACCCTCGGGAACGCCGCAGCATGCGACGCTCCGGTTGACGACGCAACACGTGCAGTTGCTCCGCGAAATGTACGTTCCCGTGTAATCATCCGGTGCGTGGTAGTGATCGACGATGCTACCTTCCCCGGTGCCGGCTTGACCGCAGCGCCCGGTCCAGTGCCGGCCTGAGGAGTCGCTTCAGGCACAGTGGCGGGATCCTCGGGGACGGAAGTTGGTTCGGGCGCAGAAGGAGAATCCTGCGAGTTGAGCTGCGGGGGCGAACTGTGCGCCTGGGAGCCAGGTACGGCACCGATGCGATGAAATGCAACGATGAAACACGCGCACAGCGATAGCGCGCCGATCGCGGCTGCAAACCTGAAAATTACAATTCTCGACACTGGAGGTCGAGACGCTCCCGGCTTGAACGCTGCGAGATTCGACAATGCGAGTCTCAACCGAGGGAATCTCGGCGCAAAAGAACGGTCCAGAGCGTTGCTGGGCGCAAATTCCGCACGATCTATTCGAACGCCTTCCATTTCTGCTTTTTCAGGTTTCACGGCCGGCGGCACATCGGCCTCGACGGCAGGCGCAGCTGTGATCGGAATTACCTGCGGCGCGGCACATCGTCCGGCCGTTTGCTCAGGCAGCTTCGCTTTCACCGCCGGCAAAGCGTCAGTTTTCGCGGCCAGCGTAGAGCCGATCTCGATCGCCGGAGGCACAAAGTTCTCCACTACGCCGATCTCCAGCCATGGCTCGTATTCATGCGAAACCACCGCTCCGTGCTGGCGAAAAAGATCG
>JBEKWT010000248.1:0-8739 GCA_049512795.1 Occallatibacter sp. | reverse complement strand
TGATCAGTGAACAGTGGTCAGCGGCCAGTTTTCGAAGCGATCAAATCGCCAGCCCCGGAGCCTCGCCAGACCCGGAGCCGGCAGGGCGACTCTGCGCAGTCATCCTTTTCTGTTCGCCGCTCACTGTCCACCGATCACTGCTTTTAGCTGAGAAGGATGGGGATCGCCGGACCCTCGACCAGTGGCTTGGTGACTTCGACCTCGCGCTTGACGTAAGCGATCTTGCCTGCTTCGACCTCTTCCTGCGCAATCCGGCATGCCTTGGTTGATCGCGTTGGGACCAGCGCCTGGGAGCCGTTCTGAATTTGGCGTGCGCGACGTGCGGCCACCAGAACCTTGCGGTAGTTGGAATCGAAATGGGTCTCAATCGTCATCGGGTTCATCTCCAAAGGGAAGCTGTTGCTGGCCGGAGTCGCCATCGATGCCAAAGGCCTCCAGCACAGGTTTGAGCCGCTCCTGCGAGTTCGCCTGCAAGCAGGCCGCGGCAACCTCCAAAACACGACGGGAACGATAGGCGATCACTTCGCCATTGCGGAAGAAGCGCTCAGAAAGCACGATGGCTTCCAGTTGCGCCACCGCCCGGTCGAGAACGTCATTGACCAAAATATAGCTGTATTGGCGATAATTCTCAATCTCCTCGCGCGCCTGGCCGAGACGGCGAAACAATTCGTCCTCGTCCATCACGCCTTCGGCTCGGCTTCGGTTACGCAGGCGCGTGCGCAGAACCTTGGGGTTCGGCGGCAAAACGAAGATGCCCACGGCCTCCGCCATCTTGGCGCGCACCTGCGCCGCTCCCTGCACATCGATGTCGAGCATGAGGTCGTGACCAGCGGCCAGGGCTTCATCGAGAGACGCGCGTGCCGTGCCGTAGAAATGCCCGAAGACCTCGGCATATTCCAGAAACAGGCCCTCGTCCACCTTGCGCAGAAATTCCTCGCGGGTTGTGAAGTGATACTCACGACCGTCCTGCTCAGAGCCTCGAGGAGCGCGCGTGGTCCACGAGACGGCGAAGTCAACGCCGCTCACCTGTTTGCGCAGCTCGCTCACCAGCGTGCTTTTGCCCGAGCCCGACGGCGCCGAGATGATAAATAAAATGCCAGCCACGTATTTTCGATCCCTCTCTATCCGTTATCTTCGTTTTGTTCTCTGCTTTATTCCACGTTCTGAATCTGCTCGCGGGCCTTTTCAATCTCCGCTTTCATGGCCAGGCCCAACTCCGTAATGCGCGTTCCCTTCCCGCTTACGCCGGCGGTTTTCGAAAGAAGGGTGTTGGCTTCGCGATTCATCTCCTGCAGCAGAAAGTCGAGTTTCTTTCCCACTTCGCCGTTTGCGCCAAGCAACTCGCGAAAATGCTCGATGTGCGTGGTCATGCGCGCCAGCTCCTCGCTGATGTCGCTGCGATCCACGAGAACGGCCACCTCCTCGAGCACTCTTTGCTGGTTGAATTCCGGCCCCACGGCCGCCGTCAGACGTTGGGCCAGGCGCTCCTGGTAACGCTGCTCAATCTCCGGGCGAAGCTCGGCAATGCTGGCAGTCGCGGCAGCAAGCCGGTCGAGAGTTCCACGGAGAATCGCCTCCAGGGCTTCGCCCTCGCGCGCGCGCATAGCCTTTAATTGCTCGATGAGCGGAGTCATCTGTTCCTGCACACTCGCCGCGAGCGCGGTCAGGTCGTTGTTGTTTCGATCGTCGATTTGCAATGCGCCGGGAAGCCGCAATGCGGCGTTCAGGTCCGGCTCTCCGATCAGGCGGTGCTCGCTGCGCGCGGCATCGAATGCAGCGAGATAGCCGGAAATCAGTTCGCGATTGTATCCGGCTTTGGCTTGCGAGTTCCTGTCGACAGAGAGGGTGAGATCGACGTGACCGCGAATCAAATTCTCCTTCAGCATTCGGCGCAGCTCGATTTCCAGCAAATCAAGGCCCAGCGGCAGGCGGAATTGCAGATCGAGAAAGCGGTGATTCACGCTCTTCACTGTGAGCGTGTAGCTGAGTTGCTCCTCACCGCCAACGGACACACGCGCCTGCACCCGCGCAAACCCAGTCATCGAAGCAATTGCCATGCTTACTCCTTCGCGCCTGTGGCCAGCGCGGCCCTTTCATCGAACGGCAGGTACAGCTTATGATCTGAAGTTTGTGTTTCGGGCGTATCCAGCGTCTCGGGCATGTCAATGAATTGCAACTGATAGAGCTTTTGATAAGTGGGCGAGGTCGAGAGCAGCTCTTCGTGCGAACCAATGGCGGTGATGCGGCCGTTCTCGAGAACGGCAATGCGGTTGGCGCGGCGGATGGTGGAAAGGCGATGAGCGATGACAAGCACGGTGCGGTTCTGAATCAGATTCGCCAACGCCTCCTGCACCAGAGACTCGCTCTCGGCATCGAGCGACGACGTGGCTTCGTCCAAGATAAGAATGGGCGCGTTCTTGAAGATGGCGCGAGCGATGGCGAGACGCTGGCGCTCGCCGCCGGAGAGCCGAAAGCCTTTTTCGCCGATCATGGTCAAGTAGCCGTGCGGCATGTTCATGATGAAGTCGTGCGCCAGAGCGTTGCGCGCAGCCTGGTTCACCAGCGCGGCCTTGGCATCTGGCTGCCCATAGGCAATGTTGTTGTGGACGGTGTCATTGAAAAGAATCGTCTCCTGCGTGACCTGGGCCACCTGGCGGCGGAGGGAACCGAGGGTGAGGTCGCGCAGGTCGCGGCCGTCAATGAGAATGCGGCCCGAAGTCACATCGAAGAAACGCGGAATCAGATTGACCAGCGTGGACTTGCCCGCCCCACTGGGACCAACGATGGCGAGCACCTCGCCAGCGTTGACTTCGAGGTCGACGTTGTGAAGGATCTGGTGCTCGCCTTCGCGGGTGGAGTAGGAGAAGCCGACATTCTCGAATTTGATGGCCTGGCGAAAGCGCGTGAGCGTGGCGGCGCGCGGACGCTCTTTCACGTCGTCTTCGGCATCGAAGAAGGCGAAGATCGAAGCCGAAGCGCCCATCGCCTGCTGGAAACTGTTGTAGAAGAAGGCGAAGCGCCGCAACGGATCGTAGAGCTTGAAGAGCAGGAAGATGAATGCGCCGAAAACGCCGATGGTCATGTGGCCGTTCTTGATCTCGTTGCGGCCAATCCAGAGAAGCAATGCCATGGCCACGGCGCCGACGCCGTCCATCAAGGGCGAACTGATCGACTGAATGCGCACGCTGCGCAGGTTGGCGCGGAAGAGGCGCTTGGCGGCACTGCGAAAGCGCAGAATCTCCCACAGCTCGGTGTTGAAGGCCTTCACGATTCGATTGCCGGTGACCGTCTCATGCAAAATGTTTTGGACTTCGGCAAGCTTGTCCTGGCCGGTGCGGGTGCGAGTGCGCACTTCGCTGCCGATCTTGCGCACAGAGGCGATCACGACGGGAATAAAAAGAACAAGCGCCCAGCTAAGATAGCCGCCGAGCTTGATGATGAGCACGATCGCGACAACGAAGGTGAAAAACTGCTGCAGAAAATCGCCCAACACAGAGCTTAGTGCCGTTTGCACGCGGTCCACGTCGTTGATGAGCGTGGAAAGAATAGTGCCGGTGGGATTCTTATGGAAGAAGCTCGACGAGCGGCGCATCGTGACTTCGTAAAGATGGTTGCGCAGATCGGTAATAGTGCCGAATCCCGCATAATTCACGAGATAGTTTCCCAGATAGTCGCAGAGTCCCTTGAGGACGGTGGCGACCACCAGCGCGACGGCCACCACATCCCAGGCATTATGGATATGCAGGAAATGGGGGATGAGGCTTCTCAGGTCAAAATGCCAGCGGCTATTGGTGAGGCCGAGAAGGATGGGGCCTTCGGGTGCGTCGGGCCGGAGAACCTGATCGAAGATCGGTTGCAGGAGGAGGACACGAAAGGTGTCGAGTATGCCGACGAGGGCCGACAGCATGACTCCGGGCAGCCACTCCAGCGTGTAAGGCAGCCCATAGCGCAACAGGCGCAGGAATCTACTCATGCGGCTCGGCCTGCCCGGCGCGTCCAGCGCGGCGATGGCTGCTGAAAATGGGTGCGGAAGTCCATCCCCGTATTGTATCCGCATGGTATCCGGGCCGGAGGCAATGGGCGCCTTGAAGACGGGCCCGACCTTGGGGCAGTTTGAAAGAACCCTCCCTCAGGGGCTAAAGCCCGAAACCAATCTTCAGCAATTACGGCACGACTGAAGTCGTGCCCTGACACAAGGGATGGTCTCGAACCGCCTTGCACGCAACGAAATGCAGAACGCCCGGCATTTCTTGTACTGGTTTTCTGTTACGCCTTACCATCGTTGAGCAGTCGAAACTGCCGCATCGCCGGTAACTCAGCCATCAGCCATCCGGAGGTCCGGAATTCGCCTATGATCTAGGCAGAAGGAGGGCGCAGTCCTGAGCTACCCCTTAAAGAAGATTGCGTGGGTCGCAACCGCGTCGCTAAGCTTGGCGGCGGGAACAATGTTTGGTATTTATCTGGACCGGCGCGTGCAGCCGACAGTTGTTACTCCCCTTGCGGTGGACTTTTGCTCTTTGGCTGAGAATCAAGATTACTTGGTTGGCGCGCAGATTAAGACGGCGGCGGAAATGGAAATTGGGCTGGAAGGGGGAGTGCTAGAGAGCGATTCGTGTCCCGGTTACATGCTTGTTTTCAAAGGGCCTGAAAACGACGTTTGTTGGCAGAAGATCGTTTCTGACTACGACCACAACGGTGCCGGTGCCACTACGGACTTTCTTGTTACAGTGCAAGGAGTCGTTCGGGGCAAACGAAGGTCGGTCCTTGATTTTCAAAAGAGCGAGAGGACTTCCAAGGACGCATCCCGCGGTCCCCCAAGGGTGACTGTCGAGATTGAGCGAATCTTGAACTGTACGAGGAAATAGATGACGGGCGCATCGTCGCCGGTTTGGCAGTTCCGACCCATGCGAGTACCCACCCTAGGGTTATTATTTTGCTTGTTTCCACGATGGCCTTGAGGATGTTTTCCGGTTGCGGCAGAATCGCGTCTTCGAGCTTGGGCTGGTAGGCGACGAAAGTGTCCATCGCGCCAATGCGCCGCACGGGAGCGTCGAGCTCGTCGAAGAGCTCGTCGGCGATGCGCGCCGCGATCTCCGCACCGTAGCCCCAGCTCAGCATGTCTTCGTGGGCAACGATTACACGATTGGTCTTGCGCACCGATTCGGCGATGGCTTCCCAGTCGTAGGGATTCAGCGTGCGCAGATCGAGGATCTCGGTCTCGATTCCGTGCTCGCGCTGAGCGCGCTGGGCGGCCTGCAGCGCGCGCGGGATGAGCGCGCCATACGTTACGAGCGTGAGATCTCTGCCGGGACGGACGATTTTGGCTTTCCCGAAGGGGATGGCGAACTCCGGCCCCGGATACTCAGCGCGACCGTAGGTCTCGCGATAGAGCCGCTTGTGCTCGAAGAAAAGTACCGGATCGTCGCAGCGGATGGCGGTGCGCAAAAGGCCATTCGCGTCGAGGGCATTCGAGGGAAAAACTACGCGCAGCCCCGGAGTGTGTGTAAAGATGCTTTCTCCCGATTGCGAGTGATAGATCGCGCCTCCGGTGAGATACCCGCCGATGGGAACGCGGATGACAACGGGCGCAGCCCAGGTTCCGTTCGACCGCCATCGAATCAAGGCCAACTCATTGCGAATCTGATGCATAGCAGGCCAAATGTAATCAAAGAATTGAATTTCCACGACCGGCTTCATTCCGCGCAGAGCATAGCCGACGGCGCGGCCAACGATGTTGGCCTCAGCCAGCGGCGAATTGAAGACGCGTTCCGATCCGAACTCGGTTTGCAGGCCGGCGGTGAGCTTGAAGACCCCGCCCTTGCCCTTCGCTTCAGAGAGCGCCTCAACGCGGCTGGCGTCGGCCACATCCTCGCCGTAAATGACGATGCGCGGATCGCGTCGCATCTCGTCGCGCAGACAGGAGTTGATGAGGTCGGCCATGGTATGCGCGCCGACACTTTTGTGCCCGGTTGCCGGTGCTCCGTTGGACTCAGACGAGACTTGCGGCTGCTCCGTGGCGAAGGCGGCGCGGGCCGGATCGAGATCTTCTGAGTAGACGTGCTCGGTGATTCCCTCGACCGTTGGCAGCGGCGCCTCCAACGCGCGCTCGGCGGCCTCGGCGGCTTCGGCTTCGAGCTTCCGTTCCAGTTCGTCGATCTCCGGGACCGTCAGAATTCCTTCGTCGATCAGCCGCGAGCGCATGCGGGCGATGGGATCGCACATCAGGTCCGCTTCTCTTTCGGAAGCCGACCGGTAGTTCTTGTCGTCGTCCGACAGCGAATGAGAGTACAGCCTGACGCAATGGCCGTGAACCAGCGCCGGGCCGTGGCCGGCGCGGCAGTGTGCCGCCGCCGCCTGAAAAGCGCGCAGACTGGCCACCGGATCGTTGCCGTCTACCTCAGCGAAGTAGAAGTTGGGAAAATTGGCGACCAGCCGGGAGATGTTCCCGCCCGGCGTATTCACTTCGACGGGCACGCTGATGGCATATCCGTTGTCCTCCACGCAGAAGATCACCGGCAGCTTTTGATTCGAGGCGGTGTTGATCGCTTCCCAAAACTCGCCCTGCGAAGTCGAGCCTTCGCCCACGCAGGCTAGCGCGACTTCGTCGCCGTGGAACTCTACGTCGTGAAAGGCGCGATAGTCGCCTTCCGCCTTGGCTGCGATCTCGGGATGTTTGCTGAAGGCCCGCCCAGCCTCGGCGCAGCCCACGGCATGAAGCAACTGCGTGGCCGTTGAAGACGAAGTGCTGACGATATGCAAGGCGCGGCTGCTCCAGTGCCTGGGCATCTGCCGCCCGCCGCTTGCCGGATCGGTCGCGGCACCCGCGGCCTGCAGCATCATGTCATACGGCGTGACGCCGAGGGCCAGGCACAAAGCGCCATCGCGGTAGTAGGGGAAGAACCAATCGTAGCCCGGGCGCAAGGCAAGAGCGGCGCCCACCTGCAGGGCTTCGTGGCCGGCGGTTGAAATCTGGAAGAAGGTTTTCTGCTGGCGTTTGAGGAGAACTTCGCGGTCGTCTACCGAGCGGGAAAGAAACATCAGCCGGTAGATTTCAATCTTCTGTTGCGCGGACAGCTCGTCCGGGGCCGGATGCGTTCCGGACGCACGAGCGCTGGAAATTGCCACTTCCATTCCGGTCGACCCCCATACGCAAAACCGGAGTCAGTCTCTCCCGGCGTTATGGCGGGAAAGCGGCGCGATGAACGCGGCAACCTCGCGCATAGCCAATCCGGGCACAGTGACCCCGCCCTGCCGGAAGAACCCTCCTCCGGGTACCACCTGAACTGATTGTAGCAACCTGGAAGGAGCTGACGCTTGCACGTCAAAGCCTTTTGACTGCTGCCGCCGCACCGCGGGGCTGCCGGCTAGTGGGTGGGGAACACAAGGGGCGCCTGCGGCCCAACCGGCGACGGCTGTCCTACTCCGTCTGCCATCTTCTCCTTGACGCTACGCGCCAGCTTTTCAATTTCGGCGATCTTGTGAAGCTGGTCGAACGTCAATGTGCCCGCGTTTTTTGCGGCGATCTCGTCGTTCAACTCCTGGGCCAACTTGAGCAGCTTGTCGGTATCGGAGACCATGTCCTTCTGCCGCTCATCGTTGAGCGCCCTGATCCGTCTTTCCATCATGATGGGATCATAGTCGCCCGGTGTCGCCGGGTCCGTCGACATCCGAGGAGGACCGGTGATGATACCCCGGGGGGGAGCTGACTGGGAGCGCACCTTGTGTCCGGAGGCAATGACAAATACCACCGCCAAGCCTAAAGCCCAACACAGAGATAGCTTCCGCCTGCCCAACCGGCCGCTTTTCACCGCGCGTCCTGCTTCACGCATTTTCGACCGTCCCCAAAACAAATTGGATCGCTTGCCTCAGCTTTCTGCCTCAGCTTTTTCCGTTCGTAATTCTTACCTTGTGCGCCAATTGCTCAATCTCGCCGGCCTTGCGAACCACGGTTACCGAGAGCGTGCCCGCAGAAGATTTGTCGACAGCCGCTTTAAGGTCTGTCGCCATCTTCAGCAGGTCAGCACACTGTTTGGCGACATCCGGCGCGCTCGCATCTCCCGCCCCGGCTCGCGGCTGGGCAGGTTGTCCCGCCGTGTGCGCCGGCGCGGCATTGCTCGTTGGAGTGGAGGCCTTGGCTCCGGGTGGGTCGATCGCCGGAAGAGGAAACGACTCTTGCGCCCGGGTTCGAATCAGTCCCACACCCGCGGCAACAACCAGCAAGGCAACGCATCCAAGAGAACAGAGACCTCTTGCCCGGCTTTGCAGCCGGTATTTCTGGCTCTTTGTTTCGTTGCCGATTGGTTTCATTCGCTCACTGTCCGCGAGGGGAGAATCCGGACGAGCAAGGCCCAGATTCCGGCCATTCCTGCGCACAGTTTAGTCTAGTTAGTCTGGAAAGTGGAGTTTTGGAATGTCTCTTTTTTGTCACGCGGCAGAATTCGTTCTGATGTTGCGCTGGGGCTGGTTCCAGGAGGGCCGGTTCCTTGGCCGGGTCCTCGATGAGTGGATCAACGATAGCCAGGAGTTCATCCACTCCAAGCTGCCACGGCTGATTGTGATTGCGATCATCGCCTTTGTGCTCAGCCGCTTGCTGCGTCTCGCCACTTCTCGCATGATCCATGCTTCCGACAAGAGCGGTGCGGGATTGGGACGCCGTGCCGAGGTCAAAACCATGGCCGGCGTCATTGAAGCCACAGGCCTCGCCATCATCGGCGTTATCGCGTTGTTGCAGGCGCTCGA
>JBEKWT010000247.1:0-5106 GCA_049512795.1 Occallatibacter sp. | reverse complement strand
AGAACTGCTCGGAGGCAACTGCCGATGTGGCGGAATTGAATTCGACTTCGGTCTCGCTCAGTGCGCGCCGGCTTTTGGATGCTCCTGTGCCGGCGCTTTGTCCGCGTCCAGAGCTTTCTTGCCGGCCGTAACGGTGTCCTGAGTCAGGTCGCTCATGTGGGGCTTGGCGCTGAACATGAAGACCAGCAACAAAAACGCGCCCGCCACCCCTGCCAGTACGCCGAGCGGCGGCGTCGGAATCAGATAGAAGAGCACGAACCCGAGCAGCATGGCCGCTCCCGTGGAGCCGCGCAACTGCGTCATGACCGTCTGCCGGTCGAGTTCCGTGAGCAGCGCTGTGTGACTCTCGCGCAGGGCGATCAAGACCGGATCCAACGCGTGCTTCCCCGTCTTCGGCTCGTCCTTCGCGAAGAAGAACGGCCATCTCCACTGGAAATGCAATCTTGGCGGGACCGGATGAGCCGCCGTGTGGCCAGTCTTTGGTTCGCCGCCCGCTTTGACGAGCGGCCATCTCCACCGGAGCGGGAACGGCCATCCCCATCGGTTGAAGAAAAAGTACGCCACTTGCGACATCAGGTGCCCCGTGGTGTAGCAGGCCGCCAGCACCAGAACCAGGGCGAGCCACATCGGGATCGTATACGGCTGAAGGAAATACTGCACATCGTGGAGCGAGAACCGGCGGCAGAGCACGCCGATTGCGAGGAACACCGCGCCGGGCAGCGCGTACCCGAAGATGTCCCGCAGGATGAGGAAGTTTTTGGTTAACTCCGACAGGAAGCCGGGCCAGCTTCCGCCATTCCCGCCGTCGCTATCGTCTGATTTTGCCATGGTCATAAAATCGTATGCCCGGTCCATGCGGCGGTCAAGACTCATCTCCTGAACGCGTGCGAAGTAAACGTGTGGTGGCCGGATTGTAATCTGTCGCTCTCAATGTCGACCGGCGTGGGCGTCTGCTTTGCCCTTGAAGCGGCTGTAGACGAAGACGACGTAGCCGACAGCGAGCGCCATGCCGAAGAGCCACCAGGCGAGGCCTACAGCGAGCGTGTGCGGACCGGAGATTGCGCGTGTGAGGGTGATGTCATTGGCTGCGCCGGTCGAGTCGGGCAGCAGAACGGGATAGAGCCCCCAGCAGGCACCGGCGAGCATGAAGAACAAGTACAAGCATGATGCGAGGAAGGCCTTCAGCGGCTGACGCTTCCGGTTCCAGAGCTGGATGGCCAGGAGCGAGGCGACGACGCCCAAGGGAACGATGAATGTGATCGGGTAGCGGAAGTAGTTGTCGAGGCTGGCGGGACGCACGGCGATGGTGGCGAAGAGGCTGACCACGGTGAGCGCGACAAGGATGAGCCAGAGAGGCGAGACGACGGCGCGGGCGCGCTGCTCGAGATCGCCCGAAGTTTTGAGCGAGAGCCACAATGCGCCGTGGAGCGTGAGCGCGACGAGAGCTACGAGGCCGCCGATGACGGTGTACCAATCGAGAATGCCGGGCAGAACGCCGGGCTGCCAGTTGGTCCAGAGAGGCAGGAAGAAGTAGCCGTCGGCATTGAGTGGAACGCCGCGGAGCACGTTGGCGAGAGCCGCGCCGTAGAAGATGGTGAGCAGCGCGCTGGAAATGCCGAAGAGGCCGTCGAGGAGCGCGCGCCATACGCCGACGTCGATGTGATTGCGCAGCTCGAGCGAGACGCCGCGCAGGATCAGCAGCCAGAGCACGATCATGAGCGGCAGATAGAAGCCCGAGAAGGCCGAGGCGTAGAGCAGCGGAAACGCGAAGTAAAGCGTGCCGCCGCCGGCGAGGAGCCAGACTTCGTTGCCGTCCCAAACGGGGCCGATGGAGGCGAGGGTGGCCCTGCGCTCGGCTTCGGTGCGGACGAGGAACAGGTGCAGGACGCCCACGCCGAGATCGAAACCATCGAGGACTACGTAGCCGACGATCATTACGGCAACGAGCCAGAACCAGACAAAACCCATCATGACGGAGGCCTCAGTTTCGAGTTCGCAGTTCGTAGTTCACAGTTTCAATCCACACAGGCTGATTGCAGTTGCTCAATTTGCTGCATCTGCTTCAGCGGCCGGTTTTTTTGGCTCGGGGCCGTGATCGATTTCGCGATAGATGAGCACTGTGAAGAGCAGGCCGAGCAGAGCATAGAGTCCCATGAAGCCGAGCAGGGTGAAGAGACCGTTGCTGGCTGAGACGGTGGCTGAAAAGCCTTCGCTGGTGCGCATCAATCCGTAGATGAGCCAGGGCTGGCGGCCCAGTTCGGCGGTCATCCAGCCGGCGGTGTTGGCGATGTAGGGCAGCGGGAAGCTGAGCAAGAGCGCCCACAACGCCCAGCGCGCGGTGAAGAGGCGACCGCGCCAAAGCAGAAGTGCGGCCACGACCATCAGCAGCACGAACCAGGTCCCGAGGCCAGCCATGATGTGATAGGCGTAGAAAAGCAGTGGCAGCGCCGTCGGCCACTGGTCCTGCGGAAATTGATCGAGCCCTTTTACTTCGGCTTTGGTGGTGCCGTAAATGAGGAAGCTGAGGACGTCGTTGACCACGATGGGATTGTCGATCTGGCCGGTTTCTTCATTCGGCTGGCCCATGAGCACGATCCCCGCGCCGGTTTCGCTCTTGAAGAGGCCCTCCATGGCAGCGATGGCCACGGGCTGGTTTTGCGCGACGTACTTGCCGGCGAGGTCACCGGTGGGGAAGATGATGAGGATCGAGGAGATGACGCCCGCGATCACGCCGACTTTCAAGAAGATGCGTGCGTAGTCCTCGCGACGGCCTTCGAGCAGATAGAACGCGCCGACAGCGGCCATGACGAAGGAGCCGGTGACCACTGCGCCGGTCATATTGTGCATGTACTGGAGGAGGCCCCAGGGATTCATGAGCAGTTGCCAGAAGCTGATGACTTCAAAGTGGCCGTCGGGCATGCGGGTGTAGGACACGGGATGCTGCATCCAGGCGTCGGTGACGATGATGAAGAAGCCGGAGATCCACGAGCCGAGAAAGACCATGACGGCCGAGAACCAGTGCATCAGTTTCGAGATGCGCTTTTCGCCGTAGAGAAACAGGCCGAGAAACGCGGATTCGAGAAAGAAGCTGAAGACGCCCTCCATGGCCAGGGGCTGGCCGATGACGCCGCCCGAGAGGCGAGAGAAGCGCGCCCAATTGGTGCCGAATTCGAACTCCATGGGAATGCCGGTGACCACGCCGAAGACGAAGTTGATGGCGAAGATACGGCCCCAGAAACGCGCCGCGCGGTCCCATGTTTCGCTGCCGGTGCGCAGAGCCACGGTTTTGAGCACGACGATGAGCAGGCCCAGGCCCATGGTGAGCTGCGGAAACAAATAATGGAAGGTGATGGTGAATGCGAAGTGCAGCCGGTGGATGATTTCGGCGGTCATTGAAGGTCTCCTGCTGCGGGCGAGAGCCGGATGACGGACGAGCGATGCACCCGGGGATCAGGATCGAGGAAAGAATGATGGCAAACCCGACGCAGTTTTTCGGGGTCGGGGAAATGCGGATTCAAACTCCGCAGACGATTCTACGGCATTTTCGGAAATGAGTGGCATTTTCACATCCTGCAAGGTCGCCGCTCGCTGTTGGTCGCGTCGACTCCAGGGTCGCGGCTCCGGGATATAGTGTTTCCGAAAGTGCATTCGCTCTTCCCATGACTTAAATCACTTGCTGCTGAAGGGCCGGAGCTTGGTTCTAGACTTGGAGCGTGAATCTCCGGTGAGGCCGATCGTTTCCCCTGCCGTGCACATGCGTCGCGAATTGCTGTAAACATGGAATGAGGCGAAAAAAATGCGGATTGCGATCGTCGGCGGAGGGATTGCGGGTCTGGCGGCGGCCTACGAGCTTGAAATGGCGCGCGCAGCGGGAGCGCAAGTCGACTACACGCTTTACGAAGAACGGGCACGGCTTGGCGGATCGCTTGCGTCAGAGATTGTGAACGGGGCGGTGCTGGAGCGCGGGCCGGATTCGTTTTTGACCGAAAAGCCTGCGGCGGCCGAGCTGTGCCGCGAGCTGGGACTCGGCGGCGAGCTGCTGGCTTCGAACGATGTGGCGCGCAAGACTTATATTGTGGTGCGCAATCGGCTGGTGGCGCTGCCCGATGGGCTGATGTTTCTGGTGCCGACCAAGTTGATTCCCACGGCGCTGACGCGGCTGTTTGGATTGCGCACAAAAATTCGCATGGGACTTGAGCTGCTGCACGCTTCGCGGCCAAGCGGCGGCGATGAGTCCGTGGCGGCGCTGGTGAGGCGGCATTTTGGGCAGGAGGCGGTGGACCGGCTGGCGGACCCGCTGCTGAGCGGGATTTATGGCGGCGACGCCGAGCAACTGAGCGCGCAAACGGTGCTGCCGCGACTGGTGGAGATGGAGACGAAGCATGGCTCGCTGACTCGCGGCATGCTGGCGGCGCACAAGCGGATGAGGGATGCGTCGAAAAAGACGGCGACGGAAAAGCAGGGGGGGCCGAAGCGCACGGCGCCAGCGATATTCACGGCGTTGCGCGGAGGCATGAGCCAGCTGGTGGACGCGCTGGTGGTCCGGATCGATCGGGCGAGTTTGCGGACGGGAACGCCGGTGAGTGCCATTCGAAAGACGGCCGGCGGCTGGAGCGTGGAAGCCGGCGGGACGCAGCAGGAATTTGATGGGCTCATCATGGCTGCGCCGGCGTGGGCGGCGGGGGAGCTGCTGGGGCCGGTTGACGCGGCGCTCGGCAGCGAGCTCGCGGGAATTCCGTACTCCTCGTCGATCACTTTGAATTTGATTTACGACGAAAAGAAGATTGGCACGCTGCCGGATGGATTCGGATTTCTGGTTCCGGCGGTGGAAGGCCGCGCGATGCTGGCGTGCACCTTTGTGCATCGCAAGTTCCTGGGGCGCACGCCGCCGGGGAAGGCTGTGTTTCGCGCATTTCTGGGCGGGATGAATCGCGAGGCAATGCTGGCGTGGAGCGATGAGGCACTGATCGCGACGGTGCGGCGCGAGATGGCGGCGATTCTGGGAACGAAGACGTTCAGCGCGGATGTCGAGCCGGAACACGCGCAGGTTTCGCGTTGGCGGCGGGCGATGGCGCAATATGCCGTTGGCCATAAGGAACGCATGCG
>JBEKWT010000246.1:0-5111 GCA_049512795.1 Occallatibacter sp. | reverse complement strand
GCCAGCAGCTTCGTCATCGTCACCCGCGTGCTCAGCACCCGCTCCAGCGTCCCGCTTTCCGCCTCGTCCAGCAATGCACCCGCCGAACCGCTCGCCGTGAACATCAGGAACATCACTCCGATCGCCGCCGCGTAAAACGAAATCATCGGGCTCTTCTTGTTCTCTCCCACCACTGCGCGCACGTTCACCGCCACAATCCCCGCGCCCGCGTTTTCTGAACTTCCGTCTCCCGAACTCCCGCTTCCGGCCTTTCTGTCTGCCTCTTCTTTCCGCAGCGCATCCAGCCCCTCGTCCACCTTCGCCTTCTGTGCCGGAGTAAATCCGCCCACATACTCGTCCGCGTACTTCATCCCTTCGGCCGCCATCGCCGAGGGCATCGAAGTCATCGCCGCCTTCTGCAGCAGGCCCACCACAATCTGCGGGGCAATCGCGTCGCTCTGGTCATTCAGCAGTTCCAGCGTGCTCCCGCCGCTGTCGGGCCCAAACGCGATCGGATGCTGCCCAAATCCCTGCGGAATAATCAGCGCCACCGGCGCGTCTCCCGCCTTCACCGCTGCCTCTGCCGTCGCCGCCGTGTAGTCAGGACCAGACCGCACGCCTTTGTTGGTCACCGGACTGCGATGCACCCACAGCGAGCCGTCTTGCTCCAACGCCCGCACCAGGCTCTCCGAGGCTTCGCTCTTGTCCTGGTCGACAACGATTAAGGTCACGCGCGGCGTCGAATCGTGCTGTCCGCCGAAAATCACCGCGAAGATCGAGAAAAACGCCAGCGGCAACACGAAACTCAATACCATCGCCCCGCGATCCCGCTTGAGCGCAATCAATGCCGTCCTTGCAACGTTGAAAATCAATCTCGTAACTCCCTTCCTGTCAGGTGCAAAAATACCGACTCCAGATTCGGCCGCCTAAGCGACAAATCCACCAGCTCAAGGCCCGCCTTCTTCGCATCGTCCAGCAGCGGAGCAATCTCTCCCGCCTGCTCGATCGTGAACTCCACAGTCTCCTCCGTCACTCGCCCGCCGTGGCGCTTGGCCCACGCTTCAATCGCTTCCTTCTCTCCCGCAAGCCGCGCCACCACCTGGCTCCGTCGACCAAACGTCCCCTCCACCAGCTCTTCCTTCGTGCCCTCCGCGATAATCCGTCCGTGATCGATAATCGCGATCCGGTCGCACAGCCGCTCCGCCTCTTCCATGTAATGCGTCGTGTAGACAATCGCCGTCCCTGCGTCCCTCAGCGCCTCAATCATTTCGAAAATCCTGTTTCGCGACTGCGGATCGACGCCCACCGTCGGCTCGTCGAACAGCACCACCTTCGGCCTATGCAGCATTCCCGCCGCCATGTTCAGCCGCCGTTTCATCCCGCCGCTCAGCGTCTTCGCCACCTCGTCCTGTTTTTCCTCGAGCGCCGCCCAATTGATGCACCACGCAATCGCTTCCTTCAGCGCCTGCCCCTTCAGCCCGTAGTACCGCCCAAACGATCCCAGATTTTCCCTGCAGCTGATCCGCGGATAAATCGACAGCTCCTGCGGAACCCATCCCAGAGCCATCCGCGCCGCAGTCGATCCCGCCGCCTGCCCCATCACCATCACGCGCCCGCTGTCTTCAATCACCCGCCCCACCATCGCCCGGATCAGCGTGCTCTTGCCCGCCCCGTTCGGCCCCAGCAGCCCCAGGCACTCGCCCGCGCGCACCGTCAGGCTCACCCCATCCACCGCCGTCAAATCGCCGAACCGCTTCACCAGCCCGTCGACTTCCAGCGCCGTTTCAGTTCCCAACTTTTGTCCGCTCGCCATCATCGCCGCCATCTACTCTCCTGTCTTTCTGTCCGCTGCTTTTTTGTTCCCTCGTTCCCTTGTTCTCTCGGTCCCCGCCTTCATGTAAAGAGTACTCTACAACGCAGAGTACTCGATGTCAAGAAATTTCTTCCGCGCCCGCGCAGACCCCCCACGTCTCTCAGCTAACTTGTTGAATCAAAAGACTGTCAAAGCGCAATAGTTCGGGTGCCCCATCCTTCGCCTTCTTTCTGGCGAAGGGTGGGAAAGCACATCGACCGCCACCCGCTCCGCCGGGGTGATCGCTATCCTTGCGGCTGTGCGCCCGACCGCCCGCCGCCCCTTCGTCGCGCGGTTTGTAACGCTACCCATCCGTGTATCGCGCTTATATGTCGATCCACCCTAGCGGCGCGGCACGAGCCGAATCACCAACATTCCATCTCCGAACAGCGTATCCTCACAAGTACGAGTGATTAAGAATCAGGAACCCCATGAGCACCATAGGGGACGATCGGTTGCACTCCACCGAAGGGTCGCCGTGGATGCGTCCCTTTGTTCCGCGGCGTTTCCTGAGCAACGGCCATCTACAAACCATCGTCGGCAGCTTTCTGCCGCGCCATTACTCGTTGCCCGAACCGGAGACCCAACTCATCGAAGTTGAAGCCGCTACTTCCGCCCTCCCAGCGAGCTTCGTGCTGTGCCACTGTCATTGGCAACCCGCCGAGGTTCGCAGCGAACGGCTGACCATGGTCATCGTTCACGGCCTCGAGGGATCTTCCAATTCTCCGTATGTGCTGGGCAACGCGTCTCGCGCCTGGAAAGCCGGCTGCAACGTCGTCCGCATGAATATGCGCAGTTGCGGCGCAGGCAAAGATTTTTCTCCCACCATTTATCATGCCGGCCGCTCTCAAGATGTCGCCATTGTGATGGCCGAAACGGCCCGCAACCACCTCATTCGCAGCTTCGCGCTGGTCGGCTATTCCATGGGCGGCAACCTCGTTCTCAAGCTGGCCGGAGAGTTGGGCAGCGCCCCGCCGCCTTATCTAAAGGCCGTCGTCGGTGTCTCGCCGATCATGGATCTGGTTGCCTCCTCCGCCGCGCTGCACGAACCGCAGAACCTCCTTTATCAAACTCGCTTTCTCGGCGACCTGATCAAGCACATTCGCCACCAGGCCGAACTTTACCCGGGTCTCTACTCCGATGAAGGCCTCAACAAGATTCGCACCCTGCGGCAATTCGACGAGCAGATCGTTGCCCGATACGGCGGCTTCGCCGGCGCGGACGACTACTACCGCAGCGTTGCCAGTTCCAACTGGGCCGAGGACATTACCGTGCCCACGCTCATCCTGCACGCTCTCGACGATCCCTTCATCCGCATGACTCCCGAGACCCGCGCCAAGCTCCTCGCCAACTCCCGCGTCAGGCTGGTCGAGACCCCGCACGGCGGCCACTGCGCCTTCCTGTCTCTCGATCACGGCGACGAAGGCTTCTGGGCCGAGAGAACCCTGCTCGACTTTCTCCTTGCGACGGTCGAAGGCTGACCGCCGCAGCCGATCAGAGCAGAACAAGAACCTGCTTTTTGGAATCCGGCGAACGGTGGGATAACTCACCCCGCCGCCCGCTAACTCCGCTAAGTCCGCTAACCCAGCTGACCCGCCGCGTCGCTCACGCGCTCCAGCACCCCCGCCCAATCCCCGGCCACACGCTGCCTGAACAGCCGCGCCGTCGGATACCACGGCGTTCGCTCCGACACCTCCATCCAGCGCCAGTCCGCCAGGTGCGGCAGCAAAATCCAAACCGGTTTGCCCATCGCACCAGCCAGGTGGGCAATGCACGTATCCGTCGTGATCACCAGATCGAGTGTCGCCACCAACGCCGCCGTCTCCGCCAGATCGCGCTCGCCGCTCGATCCATCCACAACACAAACGTCCTCCGGCAAACTCGCCAGTTGTTCCGCCGCCTCGCCCTTCTGCAGCGAAATCCAATGCGCATCCACTGCGCGCAACAACGGCAGCAACGTCTTCAGCCTCATCGATCGCGCAGCGTCTGCCTTGTACTTCGAATTTCCCGCCCACGCCAATCCCACTCGAATCCTGCTTCGATCATCGCCCCGCAGCGCACCAAACTGCCTGCGCTTCTCTCTCACCAACTCCTCATCCGCGCCCAGATACGCCCCCGCCCACGGAACCGTCTCCACCGTTGTCCCAAACACCGCGGGCAAGCTCATCATCGGGCACTCACAGTCGAACCCCGCCGCATTCGCGTCCATCACTGCTGTCTCCGCCGCGCCCGCGCGCACCGCAGCCCCCGCCACGTGAATTGTCCGCATCAGCCGCTCTGCCGCAGGTTGCACCTCGAGAATCGGCACGCCGCCTCGCGCCGCAACCAGCGCCGCATACCGGCAAAACTGGATCGTGTCTCCCAGTCCTTGTTCCGCGTGCAGCAGCACGCGCTCTCCATCGAGTTCCTCGCCGTTCCATCCCCCGCCGTTCCAACGTGGCCGCGTGAATTTGCGCGGCCTGCGGTGCACCTCGCGGAATCGCCATCGCGCCTCGTATCCCGCCCATCCGCGCTCCCAGTCGCCCAATCTCAACTGCGTCAGCGCCAGGTTGTACTTCGCTCCTGCGCTCGCAGGATCGCGTTCGACCGCGCTCTCGTGCGCTCTCAGCGCCTCCTCCATTCGTCCCAGGTCGAGCAGCGAATTCCCGCGGTTCGACGCAGCCGCCCGATTCCCCAGCGCTTCGGCCCTCTCGAACACTTCGATCGCCTCACCAAACCGTCCCTCAAGATGCAGCACGATGCCGTGCATGTTCACGGCCTCGTCGAACTCCGGATTCCGCTCAAGCGCCCATCGCATCCACTCCCGCGCGCCGGCCACATCCCGCTCCGCCGCGCGAAACTGGGCCCACGCCACTAGCGTCTCCACCTGGTTCGGGTTCAGCGCCAATGCCCGTCTCAGGCACGCCTCCGCTGCTTCCGCCCGTCTCCGGTCCCGCTCCAGCAGCGCCAGGTTCACCCATCCCGAAATCAGGTCCGGACGCAGCTCCACCGCTCTCCGCAGCGCCGCCTCGGCCTCTGCCTCCCGGCCCTCGTCGCGCAACAGAGAGCCCAAATTAATCCACGCCGCGGCAAAGTCCGGCCGCATCACCAGCGCGCGCCTGTAGCGCGTCTCCGCCTCCTTCGTCCGTCCCAATCGCGCCAGCGCAAACCCCACGGCGAACTCGCCCTCCGGCAGCCGCGCCCGCAACTCGAGCGCCGACTCGTACCTCTCGAGAGCCTCCTCGTTCCGGCCCACCAGCACCAGCGCATTTCCCAACCCGAGTCGCGCAGCCACCATCGT
>JBEKWT010000245.1:0-5116 GCA_049512795.1 Occallatibacter sp. | reverse complement strand
CTGCTGCTTTCGGCTGTACGCACTGCTTATCGATCGCGCCACGGCGGCTCCGGGCCATAGCTGGATCTGGTGGACGATCCTGACGCCGGTGCTGGGCGGATTGATTGTTGGACTCGGGCTCACCTACTGGGTTCCGGCAGCGGCGGGGAGCGGCATTCCCCAGGTAAAGACGGCCTACACGTTTCGCTTCGGCACGATCACGCTGAAGGAGACGGTGGGCAAGTTTGTTTTGTGCGCGATGCAACTTGGCAGCGGAGCTTCATTGGGTTTGGAAGGACCGACGGTGCAGATTTGTGCCGGCGTGAGCAACTTTTTGGCGCGCATCGCGCGGCTCAGCCCTGTGAACAGCCGGCGCATGGCATCGGTGGGCATGGCGGCAGGCATCGCCGCGGCGTTCAACGCGCCCATTGCGGCCGTGACATTCACGCTTGAGGAACTGATTGGGAGTCTCGATCAGACCATGCTTGCCGGCGTGATCGTGGCGGCGGCACTGGCGGGCGTGGTGGAGCACAGCATTCTAGGTTCGAATCCGATCTTCCAAGTGCCGCGGCTACAGACATACACCCTCGCAAAGGCTTCGTCGCTTGTCTGGTATGCGCTGCTCGGGTTGCTGGCGGCGATTGTGTCGGTGGCATTTACCGATTCTCTGCTTTGGCTGCGGCTGTGGTACAGGAGGCTCGCGCGGGTTCCCAAGTGGATTCAGCCAGCTACTGGAGCGGCGGCCACGGGCGCATTAGCGGTAGTGGCGATCCAGTTTTTTCACGCGAACGGCATCGCGGGCAATCCGTACAGCACACTGACGCAGGCATTACTCGGCAATCTGCCGGTGACGGCGATGGGGGTGCTGTGTGTGCTGAAGCTGGCCGCGACAGTGACTTCGTATGCGAGCGGAGGATCGGGCGGCATCTTTGCTCCGGCGCTGTTTATGGGTGGAATGCTGGGCGGCGCGGTCGGCTACCTGGATGTGACGGTCTTCCATCACCCGGCCGATTCGATTGGAGCCTTTGCGGTGGTCGGCATGGGCGCGGTGTTTGCAGGGATTGTGCGCGCGCCCATGACGTCTATTCTCATCATCTTCGAGATGACCGGCGGGTATGGGCTGGTGTTGCCCTTGATGATCGCCAACATGACCGCGTTTGCGCTGGCGCGCTATTGGCGGCACACGCCTATCTACGAGGCGCTGCTGGAGCAAGACGGAATCGATCTGGATCAGAAAAAGAGGCCGTACGATCCCGGCGCGGGAGGCGCGGTGCCGCAAGTCGGGCCGGACGAGGAAATGCCGCTGGCGGAATAAGCGACGTAAGACGGGAAAAGACTATCTGGAAACGCCGCGGGGCCGGCAACCGTTAGCGCGGTTCGGTGTTGTAGAGGAAGTAGGCGCGGAGTTCGAGGTAGGGGCCGTGGAATTCGCGAGGCAGATTGGGATAGCTGGAGCCGCTGATTGCGCCCCAGGCGGCGCGGTCAAGGCCGGTGTCGCCGGAGCGGCCGTCGAGTTGCATATCCGTGACCTGGCCGTTGGGCAGAACCTTGAAGTGAATGACCACAACGCCGGACTTGAGGATGGGCGGGTTGACCTCGTCGGGGATGAGCGGATCCCAGGTCATTTGCGTGATGTAGTGCCAGCGCGCAAGCCAATCGGTGAAGTCTACGCCCTGCGTGTCAGAAAGAACCTGGACGCCGCCAGTGCCCGCGCCGGGGTGCATCTGCAATCCGCCCGACGGCACATCGCCGTAACTTCGCTGTCCGCCGTGCATGGCGTTCTGCATGTCCTGCTTGAGCTGATCGGCGGGATTGCCTGGGCCCATAGCGAAGTTGGGCTTGGCCGGAACGGCTGCAGGACGCGGCGCTTCGACCTGTGACTGCGGATTGGGCGGAACCGGCTGCGAGAGCTGCGGCTTGGGCTGGTCCGGCGCCTGCTGCACGGGAGGAGGCGGCGTGGGCGGCGCCTGTTGATTCAGCTCGTCGAGAGTTTTCTTGTCGATGAGCGGCCGATTGGGCAGAGGCTTGGGCGCAACCCTGGGATGAGATCCGCGGAGCGCGTCGGGCGGCACGTCGAGGTAGGTGAGATCCTTGCGCTGATTGATCGCGTCGAAGGGGTCAACGACCTTGGGCACTTTGAAGACGTAAGTGGGAATCCAGGTAATCGCCGAGAAGAGCAAAATGTGAAAGAGAAGAGCGAGCCAGAATCCCTCGCGCAAGCGGGACCAGCGCCGCTCGTCTTCGAGCTCGCCGATCATCTCCAGCAATTCGTGGGCGTCGTAGTCGACCCAGCGCGAACCGCGGAGAGCGGAGGGGCCGGACGGCCGGGTCTCCAGCGGACCCTTGGGGTTCAAGGGAAGGCCAAGGAATCCCCCTGGGGCCGGAATGTCTCGGACTGTGCTCTCAGAGGCGGAGCTTTTCGTTTCCGGGGCCGGCTCGGCTGCCCCTTTGGGCTCGGTCTCTTCGATTGGCGGCTGGCTCGTCGGCATTCTCGATTTGGGAGCGTCTCAAGATGCGTTTTTCAGGCACGCGCACCCGTCCCTGGCTCCTTTTTGAGTCCTTCCTGTCTATTCTCTCATCCCCGTTTAAAACTTGCTCAGTACCATGGCTCGTACAATGGTTCTTATTGAATTGACGCGGGATAGGCTGGAAGGGGATAGCGTTTGAAGCAGTTTTTTGCGCATGTGGCGGCGGAATGGAAGCTGGTGCTTCTGCCGGCGCTGATGAAATGGGGGATCCTGGGAGTCGGCGCAATTGCCGTGCTGGACTCCTCGAGCATTCCAGTTCCCATGGACGCGATTCTCGGCCTCTATGTATGGAACGATAAACGTCACTTCTGGGTTTATTGCCTGATGGCGGCGGCGGGATCGGCACTGGGCGGTCTGTTGCCCTACGGGCTGGGCCGCGCAGGGGGCGAGCTGTTCCTTCTAAAGCGGATAAACCGGGCGAAGTTCGAGCAGATGCGCGACCGCTTCCAGCGGCAGGAGTTCCTGGCGGTGATGATTCCCTCGATGATGCCTCCGCCGGCGCCGTGGAAGATGTTCATCTTCGCGTCGGGCGTCTTCGAAATGCGCATTCCGGTTTTTCTGCTGGCTGTGTTTGTGGGACGAATGCTGCGCTGGCTGGCGTTGTCCTTGCTGGTGCTTAAGCTCGGCCCGGGCGCGGTTGACCTGGTGGCGCGCCACGCAGTGCCCGTGGTTATCGCTGTGGGTGTGCTGGCGGTGATTGGCTTTGCATGGTGGTGGATGCGGAAGAAGCGCAGCGGGAAGCTGCTGGAAGGGTAGGGGCTGGCCGGGGAACCGGCCTCAAACCGCAATCCTGTTATTTGCCCGCCAGCGCCTCTTGTGCGCGGTCCACTTTCATCCGCCGAACCAGCGCGGGCGCACCGAGCGCCACGCCAAGAACGATTGCTGTTGAAACCAGATCGTTGCGATAGAAAGGCACTCCGGCAAGGTAGCAGGCTCCCAGCCCGGCCAGGGTGTGCGGATAGCCATTGAAACCGCTAGCCCAGACGCCGTAATTCGAGACGAGGAAGAACCCGGTCGGTCCCAGGAGCGCGCCTGCGGCACCACGCGCGAAGGTCGTTTGCTTGCGCAACAGAATCGATCCCAACGCCATTGCCGCCAGGTACCACACCCAGGTGATTACGTAGCTCTGCCAGCGAAAGCTGTAATGATAGACGGCAATGGTGAGGAAGCCATCCGTGGCCATGAGAACGGCGAGAGGAACAAGCATTTCGCGCCAGGGACGGCGCGCGCCGAAGTAGAGGAGGCCGCCAGTGACAGCGGTGAAGTTCCACCAGCCCGCATGGGGCAGCACGCGGGACAAGACAGCAACCAGCAGCAGCAGGTAAGCAACCATGACCACCTCGTTGGAATGGCGCCGGGAACTCCGGCGCGAAAACGGCAGTCCCGCAAATGAAGGGACTGCATCTATTCTGCGGTCCACGGGCCGCGCGGTCAACCCAAACGGTTCCACGAGGCGAAGAAAAGTTTGCGTGGGGACAAACTTGGTCGCCTATGTTCGCTGATTTGGCGATGCAGATTTGTGCGGGCGGGGACGCCCGCACGAGAGCTGGCCAGAGGCCGGCGTTACATCCGAGCTTGCTCCCCGCTGCGCGACGCCGGTCTGGAGTCTGGCGCTACATCTTCTAGCGTTGTTCGCGGCCATTCATAACCTCGCCCGCGTCGTCGCGGCCATCGACGACGTAGACCCAGCCGGCGAGCGGCGAGCGCGCTGAGGCGCTGCGGGTTCCGAGGAAGGCGTAGTCGAAGCGGAGATCGGTGAACTCGACGGTCGTCCAGGTTCGATTCGGAAGCAATTGCGGAGGGTTGAGGCCCGGCACAGGGCCTGGAATCGGTTCGGGGCCGACGTCGCGCACTACGGCCCACGTTCCCCAGTCGAGATACACCTGGCCGAGCGGCGTGCGTTTGGCGGCTTCCACCGCAGGCGTATCTGCCGGCTTGTACAGCACATCGGCATGCGGGTCACTGTTAATCGAGCCGGACGAGTTTCCGGGCCAGGTGCCGATCTCGGCGGTTTGATAAAAATCGGGCGTCTCGAGGATCGCGTGCCAGTGGAACGGATTCACCGGATAGGGTTCGGCGGCCGTCCGCGTTACAGGCTCTGAGGCGACATCGGTATTGTCGATTATGGCCAAGGCCTGCGCGTGCTCGGCCCAGCGCAGGCCGCCCAGAAGCAACATTCCAGTGAGTGCGAAAATTGCCCAGCCCTGCCCTCGAAATGGCTTGCGGCGCGCGCCGATTTCGCGATCGGCAAGACCCAGCACCCAGGGAATCGCGAACGCCAGAAAGAACAGTCCCCACAAAATCGGCTCGGCAATGAACATAAAACTGCCGGCATACCAGTGAGCATTCAACGGGAAAAACGGCCGCACGCCGTAGTTGTTGGTCCAGTCGAGGAGGAGATGGCTGAGCGCGGCGACGCAGGCGGTGAGATAGAGCCAGCCCCAGCGAATGGGCTGATGCGGCGAAACATGGGACTCCGGAGATTGTGCGATCCCACCCATTTCGTCCGCTGGCGGCGCCGGGGGCGCTTTTGCGTTTTGGATGAGTGCGTCGCCTGGGGAGGAAGCCATCGCGGCGCGGCGTTGGCGTTTTTGGCGCCAGAGATGGAG
>JBEKWT010000244.1:0-5118 GCA_049512795.1 Occallatibacter sp. | reverse complement strand
GCGACACTGGCATCGACCAGCGAAATGGCGTGCGACAGGAATTGGTGGACGCTCTCCTGACGGGCAAGATACTCGATGACAGGCGCGTCGCGGCCGGTGAGTGAGCGGAATTGTTCTTCGCGGCCGGGATTGGTCAGGCTGCGCGCATCGAAGACAAATCCGCCACCGTTGCCCGATTCATCCGCGGGCATGGCGTGGTGAAAAGAAAAGCTGAAGATGCGAACGGTCAATCCCGAGGAAGGCGCGGCGCTGCGCTGCAATTTTTCGCTGGATGACATTCTTTCGAGGGCATCGAGCAGGGCCGGCAGGGCGATAGGCAACCTGACGTGCTCCGCGAGCCAGCGCAGGTTCTTGAGCGCATAGGGAACGCTCTCAAGGAAATGCGGCTTGCGCTCGTAGAATCCACGGAAGCCGTACGCGCCCAGCGCCTGCAGGATACGGACGTAGACGAAGGCGTAATAGTGCTCCATGAATGCGTCGCGCTTGAGGTCGACGGAGCCGGCGAGCGAATCGAGATAGTGGTCGAGGAGTTGCTGGCGCAGATCCGGCGGCAGATCGGCCTTGCCGTCGAACAGAAGCGATGCGATGTCGTATTGCAGCGCGCCCTTGCGGCCACCCTGGTAGTCGACGAACCAGGGATGGCTGTCGCGCAGCATGATGTTGCGCGATTGGAAATCGCGATAGAGAAAGTAGTCGTGATCGGCGCCGAGCAGAAATTTCGTCAGGCGCGTGAAATCGACTTCGAGCGCCTGCTCGTTAAACGGAATTCCGGCAAGGCGGAGAAAGTAATACTTGAAATAATTCAAATCCCAGGCGATGGACTGGCGGTCGAAGCTCGCGCGCGGATAGCAGACTTTGTAATTCAGATCGCGTCCCGCCTCGACCTGGAAGCGCGGCAGGGCGGCGACAACTTTGCCATACGCTTCAACGACCTGGGGCGCAATGTCGTGCCCGGAACGATTGGCGCTGAGGAATTCAAAGAGGGTGGTGTTGTCCAGGTCTTCTTCGAGGTAGGCTCCGTGGGTCAAATCCTCGGTATAGATCTCCGGTACCGGCAGCCCATGACGGCGGAAATGGCGGGAGAACTCAAGAAAAGCAACATTCTCTTCGCGCACGGAATGGATAATGCCGATGGCGGTGTGCCCTGCGCCGGCGAGGCGAACGATGACGCGCCCGGAACCCCCGAGTTGGCCCTGGAGCGCCATAACGCGCTCTGGCGGCGACTGGAAGTGCTGCTCGAAAAGGCGTCTGAGAACGTCCATGAAAGGCTACAGGGGTTGGCTCACGCTGCTTCGACAACAATAGTCACGCCGGGGAAGTGGACGCAAGGCGTGGAGGCACAAGAACTCAATCGACGTCGTGCGAGGTATCGGGATCGTCGAATCGAGTAAATCGAGACGCGAAGACAAGGTGCACGATGCCGGTAGGACCGTTACGCTGCTTGGAAATGATGAGCTCCGATTTGGCCTTTTCTTCCTTCGTCATCTCCTCGTCGCGCTTGTAGTAACTATCGCGGTGAATGAAGGCAACAACATCGGCGTCCTGTTCAATGGAACCGGACTCGCGCAAATCGCTCAGCAAAGGGCGCTTATCGTCGCGTTTTTCGTTGCTACGCGAGAGTTGCGAGAGCGCAATCACCGGTACCTGGAGCTCTTTGGCCATCGCCTTGAGGCCGCGTGAGATCGCGGATACCTCCTGAACGCGGTTCTCGTAACCTTTACGGCTGGCACCGGGCTGCGTGGCCGACATCAATTGCAGGTAGTCGACCACGATGAGATTGAGACCGCCGGCGTTTTGCTTTAGGCGGCGGGCCTTGGCGCGCATCTCGGCTACTGTGGTGCTTGCCGAATCATCAATGAAGATGCGCGATTCGATGAGTTGTTCCAGTGCCATCTGCAGTTTTTCCTGGTCCTTTCCCCCTATATGGCCAGCCTGCATCATTCTCTGGTCAACCCACGCCTGAGATGCCAACATGCGGCGCAGGAGCGACTCCCTGCTCATTTCCAGGCTGAAAATGGCCACGACGGAGCGGTGATATAAGGCAGCATTTTGCGCGATGTTGATAGCCAAAGCGGTCTTGCCCATTGAGGGGCGCGCAGCAATGATGATCAACTCGCCTCTCTGAAGCCCCCTCGTCATTTCATCGAATTTCTTGAAGCCGGTTTGAAGGCCGGTAATCGTGAGGCTCTGCTTGTAGAGGTTGTCGATGGAGCCGAAGGAGTCGCGGACGATGATGTCAAGGGGTTGCAGGCCTTGCGCGAGGCCGGCTTCGCTGACCTCGAGCAATTGCGACTCGGTCTCATCAAGAACGCCGATTGCATCCTGACTCTGGTCGGCAGCCTTGGCGATGGCGGCCGAGCAGATGCCCATCAGGCGGCGCAACATGCTCTTGTCCTTGACGATGCGTACGTAATCCTCGATGACCGGGCGGCGGGGCAAACCCTCAGTGAGGGAGGCCAGGTAGGCGACGCCGCCGACGGACTCGACCTCCTTGTAGCGCGCCAGCTCATTGGCGAGGGTGACGATGTCCACGGTGCGGCCGGTGTCGACCAACTCGCTCATTCGAAGGAAGATGCGGCGATGGGAGTCGAGCGAAAAGTCGTCGGACTTGAGGGACTCGGCGGCCTCGGCGTGGGCGGCGTTATCAAGCAGGATCGCGCCCAGGATGGTCTTTTCCGCGTCAAGATTCGCGGGCAGGCCAGCTTCAAGAGTGAGGTCGGGGACGGTGGCCATAGGAAAGAGTGTAGGCCAGAATTCCCTCGGGCAAAGCTGTGCGAATCCGGCACGTAACTGGAAAATTCGGAAATCCGACACGACGAAGCGGGTGCGCGAAGATAACCAGTCTTAAGTGGTTCGCGGCAACGATCGTTACGACGATAAGCACATCGATACGTGTCGGCCGGCGGCGCGTTTCATCGAGTTCCATGCCCGCGACGCCGTTGGGGACTGGTCCCCAGCTAGATTCCTCCCAAGAAATCCACTTCAAATAATTGTTGTCAGGTCGTAAGACCATGCCTATGATGAATCATTAAATGTAGCTGCAACGTTTTTGTGGGGCCTTTTTACCGTCGGCTGGAAAGGTGCAGTGGAATCCTATCCAGCTGTTCCCACTCAAACACATTTCTCCTTCAGCTTTAAACCAAGGCCATTGAATCAAGGCGGCGCTTCCCTCAGCAAATAGCCGCGGCGCGCAACAGTAAGAATGGCCGGATCTGAAGGAGATGCGCCTTAATATCGCATTTTTGTTGCTCGGAATAGAGGAATTAAAGCTCGTCTTCCTCAGTTCAAAGAGCGTCTTGGGGCTCATAAAAATCGAAGGCTGCCGCGTGTTGCGTGCGGAGCAGCTCCGAGCCGTAGGTGCAATTCGGCCGGTGAATGTGCTGGCTCCGTAACAGCAGGCGGAAATAGAGGGAGAAAAAGATGAAACTGACAAGATCTGCGCAGAGCCCTGTGGAAAACGGCGTCCTGACTATCCCTGCCGCTGAAGAAATCATCGAAGAAGCATTGAATGAGCTGGCCTATTCGCAGGATCCCGGGTTCGTCCGGGCGCTGCGCTTTCTGGCGCCTCCTGGTTATCAGGCCATCGTGGAACTATGCAGCGAAAGCGGCCGCAGCAAGCGCCGCAACGCCCTCGCCGATACCTGGTCCCCCGAGGACGACGAGGTGCGCATCTACTTTGAGCGCATCGACGGCGAGGAGCCGTCTCCGCGTCTCAGTCGCGCGTCGCGCTCCGTTGCCAGTCGCGTCGACGGGGTAGAAGACGAGATAGAGGAGGTGTCGGCCGCCGATCTCGACGCCCGCGTCAAGGAGCTCTGCGCGGCTCTGGCCGAGGCCGAGCGCGGTGGCCACGCCTTCATTGCGCTCAAGTGGTTCCGCGATTCTTTCCTGCCGCGTAAAGCATTTCGGTGGAACCAGCATTCTGAAACCCGGCAAGTCGTGCTGGCCGAAGCCATCCAGCGCGGCGTCGTCCTCACCAGCAAAATTGCCAACCCCAAAACCCCGGCCTATCCTACGACAACGATCCGGCTTAACCGCGCCGAGGCCGGCATTCCCGAGGAGGCGCAGCGCTTCCATCCGATTGAGGTGCAGGGCGAGCCGCTAGCAGTTGCAATCAATGAGGATCGGGGGATCCAGTGAGCTTGTATTTTCTTGAGACGACGGCCTTCGCCCGGCTATTTGTGCGCGAGCCCGGCACCGATGCGCTCATTCGTCTCATGGAATCTGTGGAAGATAATCGCAAGCTCATCTCTGCCGCAACTCCCCTTGAGGTGTATGCGGCCATCAGGCGCCGCGAACGGTCCGGCCAAATCGCGCCGGAAGCCGCCGCCGCTGCACTCGAGCTTCTGCGAACCGAGTCCGCGCGCATGGTGCAGCAGCCTCTGAATCCAGGCGTTCTTGAAACTGCGCGGCAGCTTCTCGACCGCACCACGCTTCGTTGGCCTGAGACTCTGCAACTCGGCTCTGCGCTCACTGCGCGCGACATGTTCCCCGGCACCGCGATCACCTTCGTCGCCGCCTCGCCGGCGCTGCTCGATGCGGCAAGGGCTGAGGGGCTCGAGCCGCTTGACCCCGCAAATCTCCCCTCTGTCGTTGCCGATCCCGTGAAGCATGCCGAGTAGCGCGGCGCGGGCCCAGCTCCCCCGCATCAAACCTATTCCTGCGCCGCTGGCGCTGGCCGATTTGCGAATGGTGCACGGAAGTTTCACAGGGGTTCAAGGTGAGAGCTGGAAGCTGGTCGCTGGAAGCTAGCGGCTATTATCATCTCCGCATACCGTCTTCACCCCAGAGGCCTCCATGACCGTCCCCGCGCCCCCCGCGCGCGATCCCAAATCGCAGTTGCGCAAGACCATGGGCTTCTGGGATGTGATGCTCTTCAACATCGCCGCTGTCCTTGGGCCGCGCTGGATCGCCGCCGCCGGACACAACGGCACTTCGTCCATCAGCTTGTGGGTGCTGGCCGCGGTCTTCTTCTTCGTCCCCGGCGCTCTGGTCATCGACGAGCTCTCGTCTCGCTTTCCC
Source organism: Occallatibacter sp. (assembly GCA_049512795.1). Classification (GTDB taxonomy): domain Bacteria; phylum Acidobacteriota; class Terriglobia; order Terriglobales; family Acidobacteriaceae; genus Telmatobacter. The sequence continues at coordinate 99 of JBEKWT010000244.1, read as the reverse complement.
GAAGAAGGCGGCCTTTACGCCTGGGCGCGCGATGCTTTCGGCCCCTTTCACGGATTCGTCGCTGGATGGACCTACTGGATCTACACCGTCTTCTACTTC
>JBEKWT010000243.1:0-5698 GCA_049512795.1 Occallatibacter sp. | reverse complement strand
ACCGGCCACTTTACCGACGCGGACAAGGCCAAGGCGCACCTGGGCGCGACGGTGAAGAAGGTCATCATCTCGGCTCCGGCCACCAACGAAGACATCACCATCGTGTTGGGCGTGAACGAGGATAAGTACGATCCGGCGAAGGACAACATCATTTCCAACGCCAGCTGCACCACCAATTGCCTGGCGCCGGTCGTGAAGGTGATTCTCGAAACCACGGGCCTCGTCTCCGGCATCATGACCACCATTCATAGCTACACCAATGACCAGGTCATTCTCGACTTCCCGCACAAGGATCTGCGCCGCGCACGCGCCGCCGCGCTGAACATGATTCCCAGCTCGACCGGCGCCGCCAAGGCGCTCAAGCTGGTCATCCCTGAGACCGCCGGCAAGCTGGACGGCTTTGCCATCCGTGTCCCAACACCGAACGTCTCCATCGTCGACCTGACCTACATCGCTGAGAAGCCCACGACCGTTAACGCGTTGAACGCCGCCTTCAAGTCCGCCTCCGAGGGGAAACTGAAGGGCATTCTTGGCGTCGACTCGAACCTGCTCGTCAGCTCGGACTTCAAGGGCGACAAGCGCAGCTCGATTGTGGACGCGCCGCTGACCAAAGTTGTGGGCCAGAGCGTGAAGGTGCTGAGCTGGTACGACAACGAGTGGGGCTATTCGAACCGCGTCGTCGACCTCATCGGCTTCCTTGCGAAGAAGGGGCTGTAAGAGACAGTGGTTAGTGACTAGTGGTTAGTGGTTAGTTTTGGAGTGACTGCTTTGGGGCGCAGTCACTCCAACCAAGCTGCTGCGCATCCTTGACAAAGCGGCTGTTGACCATCGGCGATTACTTACTGACCACTATTCAATAACCACTAATCACTGTTTCTGAAAGGCATCCTCAATGGCCAAGCTTTCGATTCGAGACATCGAACTGACCAACAAGCGGCTGTTTATCCGCGTAGATTTCAACGTGCCGCTTACCGAAGACGGCACGGCCATCACCGACGACACGCGCATTGTGGCTACGCTACCCACCATCGAATACGCGCTGAGGCAGAACGCCAAGGTGATTCTTGCTTCGCACCTGGGCCGGCCCAAGGGCAAGCCCAATCCGAAGTATTCGCTCAAACCCGTGGTGACGCGGCTCCGCGAACTGCTCGACAAGAAGCTGGGCGAAGGCGTGAATGTTGCCTTTTCGCCGGATTGCGTGGGCGAGATCGCCGAAGAGATGGCGCGGCAGCTTGAGTCGGGCCAGGTGCTGCTGCTTGAAAACCTCCGCTTTCACGCGGAAGAAGAGGCCAACGATCCCGCCTTCTCAAAGGCGCTCGCGTCGCTGGCCGAGGTCTACGTGAACGACGCGTTCGGCTCGGCGCACCGCGCTCACGCATCCACCGAGGGCATCACCCACTACCTTAAGCCCGCCGTGGCCGGCCTGCTGATGGAAAAGGAGATCACCTATCTCGGCAAGGCGCTCGAGAATCCCGAGAAGCCGTTCGTGGCCATCATCGGTGGGTCGAAGATCTCCGGCAAAATCGACGTGATCCAGAACCTGCTCGACAAAGTGGACACGCTGGTGATCGTGGGCGGAATGGCGTACACCTTCCAGCGCGCGCTGGGCGTAAAGACCGGCAAGAGCCTCGTCGAAGAAGACAAGATCGAGATGGCAAAGGAAGCTCTCGCCAAGGCGAAGGCCAAGGGCGTCAAGCTGCTGCTCCCTGTCGACAACATTCTGGCCGACAACTTTGCCGCGGACGCGAAAACGCAGGTGTGGGATTGCGCGGTGGATTTTCCTGACGATTGGCAGGGACTCGACATTGGGCCGAAGTCGATCGAAGCAATTAAAGATGTGGTTGCGACAGCGAAGACCATTGTCTGGAACGGGCCGGCGGGCGTGTTTGAATTTCCGCGGTTTGCCGTGGGGACGAACGCGATAGCCAGAGCCGTAGCGGCGAATCGCACAGCCACGTCGATCATCGGCGGCGGTGATTCGGTGAGCGCAATCAACCAGGCCGGCGTAGCCGACCAGATCACGCATATCTCGACGGGCGGCGGAGCTTCGCTCGAGTTCCTCGAAGGCAAGAAGCTGCCCGGCGTGGAAGCGTTGACGGACAAATAAGACAGTCGTCAGTAATCAGTTGCCAGAGATAAGAATCGCATCCCGCCGAAAGGCGCAAGATGCGATTCTTTTTATGAAGCCCGCGGGCCCGGAGGACAAATAGGCGCTGTGGCTTATTTCACACGAATCTTATCGAAAGATGAGGAGTTCCCTTCCTTCGAAGAACTCGCGCAGTTGATTCGCGCGGACCACCCCGACTTCAAACTTTCAATCGAAGAAGGAACCGAAGAGGAATGGGACTCTCTTCTGCTCTCAAGTAACGATGAGGTCGAAGTTGCTCTGATTGAGCGCAATCCTGTCATGGATGGTTCGATCGGCCAGGATGAGGTTGCCGACTTCATTGAGGACATTCAGGATTGCAGGCCGAAAAGCGGCGTGCAATGGCTTGAGAATTACCTGGCCTCTGTGAAGACGATCTTTGCGTTTCAGCACCTGCAAGGTTCGGAAACGGAAGAAGGCAGCAATGCGCTCCACGCGTTGCGATCAGCACTTTGGGAGCGCGGAGATGCAATTATTCAGGCCGATGGAGAGGGGTTCACGAACGAGGATGGCTACCACGTTATCTGGCAGTTTTCCGATTCGGTTTCCGGGCCCTGGAAGATGGGTGTGCTCCAGGACGGGGTCTGGCGCCATTTCTCAATGGATCTTGGAGATCCCGATCATCGGGCTGCTTTCCTGAAGGGCACGGTGCCTGACGATCTGACGTCGGTATTAGGATCAAGCTCGTAGAGCTCGCAGCCATTGTTTCCGAAAAGGGGCCTCCTGCATCCACTCTGTGCTCGCCATCACCCGGATCGAGGAAATCGATCCACTAAAATCGAGTTGAGGAACTCACAAACATGTCTCGTAAAGCACTGATTGCCGCCAATTGGAAGATGTACAAGACGCCGGCTGAAGCCAAGGCGTTTGTCGATGCTTTTTTGCCGCTTGTTGCCTGGCACACACGCGATGAGATTGCACTGTTTCCCTCCCCGGTATTGCTGCCAACGGTCACCGACGCATGCAATGCATCGAATGTGGCCGTGGGCGCGCAGAACATTCACTTCGCCGAGGAGGGTGCCTACACGGGCGAGACCTCGATTTTGCAACTGAAGGCGGTGGGCGGCACGCATACGCTCATCGGCCACTCCGAGCGGCGGCAGTATTTTGCTGAGACCGACGAGATCGTGAACAAGAAGCTGCACACGGCGCTCAAACATGGCGTTGTGCCTGTGGTGTGCATCGGCGAAGTGCTGGAAGAGCGCGAGGCGGGCACGACTGCTAGCGTGCTGAAGACGCAGGTGACGGGCGCGTTTGCGGGCATCACGCCCGAGGCCGCGCAGCCGATCGTGATTGCATACGAGCCGGTGTGGGCAATTGGCACAGGCAAGACGGCGACGCCGGAGATTGCTGCCGACGCGCACCGCATTATTCGCGCGGAAGTGGCAAAGTTGCTGGGTGCAGAGACAGCTGTGGCAATGCGCATTCTTTACGGCGGCAGCGTGAAACCGGATAACGCAACCGCGCTGATCAGCCTCGAAGAGATTGACGGAGCGCTGGTGGGCGGCGCCAGCCTCAAGCCGGATTCGTTTGCGGCGATTGTCAAGTATTGAAGTAAGCAGCGGAGTTGGCGGAGCTCGTGTAGCCTTCGAGGCTGGCGGAGCTAGTCAACAAGCGAGTCAACGGACCGTTCGGAGCCAACGATCTTCGGGCGGCTTTTTGTTTGCGGCCCTTAGGAGCGCCGGTCTCCTGACCGGCTGCCGTGCGGGCCTCCTGGCCCGCACACCCCCTTGGTTGCGTCTCAAACCTACATCGCTGGGTAGAAGCCGGCGATCCAATTCTGTAGCAGCGCCGGGAAACAACCGAAGACGACGACTGCGGCGGCAATGGCGATCAACACGCCCAGCGTGACCGGATGCGCGCGAATCGGCGATTCGTCGGTAGACGGCATAACGTAAGCACGCTTGAGGACCTGCAGATAGTAGTAGAGCGAAACGGCGCTGAATGCGATGGCGAGAGCGACGAGCGTGAACGGAAGCGCGCCGCCCGAAGTGCGGAGCACAGCCGCAAATAGATTGAACTTGGCCCAGAAGCCGATGAGTGGCGGAATTCCGGCGAGCGAGAGGAAGAGCACAAGCAGAACGGCGGCGAGCAGCGGATTGCGCTTGTGCAGACCAAGGAAGGCATCGAGCTTGTCGCTGCCGGTGGCGTGCTCGACGACGCCTACGACGCCGAATGCGCCGATGGCTGTAAGGCCGTAGGTGACGCTGTAGTAGAGGATGGCCTGTGCGCTGACGTTCGTCCAGGAGAAGAACGCAAGCCCGAGCAGAATGTAGCCGGCGTGCGCGATGGCCGAGTAAGCAAGCAGGCGGCGAACGCTCGACTGCGCAAGCGCGGCCAGGTTGCCGAAGATCATCGAAAGCACGGAGAGATCCATCAGGATCATCGGCCAGGTAGGGACAAAGCCGACAGTAGCGGGAGGTTGCGGGGTGCCGGCAGGGGAAGCAGTGAAGGTGACGCCGCCGCCCTTCAAGTGCAGCATTGCCGGCCACCGGAGGATTGCATAGCTGATGGAGATGAGCAGGGCGAAGCTCGCAACTTTGGAGACGGATGCGATGAATGCTGCGGCGGGGGCGGGAGCGCCTTCATAAGTGTCGGGCGCCCAGAGATGAAACGGGAAGGCGGCAATTTTGAAGCCAAGACCGGCGGCGATCATGACCAATGCAATGAGGAGTAGCGGTGTGCCGCCTCTGGCCGACGCCAAATAGGTGCCGAGCACAATTTCAGGCAGGCTCGTTGAACCCGACAGCCCATAAAGATAACTGAAACCGAAGAGGAGAAACGCAGCCGACATGGCGCCGAAAGGATGTAGAGGCCGAGCGAAAGAAGCTCGAGGCCCACGAAGATCACCAGCAGATCCTGAGCTGCGGAGATGATCAGTCCGCCAGCGGCCGCCATCAGCACGACCGAAACGTACTCACCGGCATTGCGCGTGAAGCTGGACTCCGCGGAGCCTGAATCGACGACCTGCAGAAGCGTGACGGCAGTGAGCACGAGAATGGCGACCTGCGCGACAGCCGCCGATCCGCCTGCCGCGAGCAGAAGATCGCTGCCGGCGCTGAATCCCGTCCATCCCGCCGCATAGACCGCCCAAACAGCCGCAATACATCCGGCAATTCCGATGACGGCGGCAACAGCGGTGCGGATTTGCAAAGCAACTTTGCGCAGGAACCCGAGATCGACGACGAGCACGAGCAGCGCGGCGATTTCGAGGGCCGTTTCAGGCAGCGTGGCGCGGAAAAGGGCAGCGTAGTTCATTGCGCGCCTCCCGCAAGCAGCGCTTTGACGGCCGGCTCAATCGAATCGAGAAGAATACGCGGGTAGACTCCGACGACGAGCGTGGAGATGCCGAGCAGCGCAACTCCCGCGTACTCGGGCCAGGTGATTGGCGCGAACTTGTGCTCGCGCTCCGATTCGAACTCATGCGGGGTGGGCAGCGAGTCGGTGAAAAAGGCCTTTTGCAGTGCGCGCCAGATGTAGGCGACGCCAACGATGATGCCGATGCCGGAAACGGCTGCCCACCAGGGATTGGCTTGCCACGCGCCGACGAGA
>JBEKWT010000242.1:0-5135 GCA_049512795.1 Occallatibacter sp. | reverse complement strand
TTCTCGGGCAAATCGAGCTGGCTGGGCGGACTTACTCGACAACCCTGGTGGCCGCGGTGAGCGAGTTGCTGCAATTGGCAGGTACGGAGCTTCGAGAACTGGGCGGGATTGTTGTCGTCAATGGGCCGGGGAGCTTTACCGGGGTCCGCGTCGGACTGAGCGCCGTGAAAGGCCTGGCCGAAGGGACGGAGATTCCAGTGGTCGCATTCTCACGGCTCGAGATCCTTTCGCGCAAGTCTGGCGTGCCGTCGTCGGCGCTCGATGCGCATCGGGGCGAGGTGTTCCTGAGGCTGGAGCGCATGGGCACCAACCCAAGCGAGATCCTTGCCGGCCCCGGGGAACTTGCGGCGATCCATCCCGCGCCGCTTCGCGTCGCCGTGTGCGACGACGGCGCAGCGGCGGTTCTGGCGGCGGCGTGGCCAACCGCGCAACTGATAACTGTGCCTGCGCCGGTTGCGGCGGATGCGCTCCGCCTCGGCGAGGCGCGCCTGACTGCCGGTGTCTTCGCCGATCTGGCTTTGCTCGACGGCCACTATCTGCGACGTTCGGATGCGGAGATATTTGGCGCGGAAGTCGGAGACAAGTCCGCAGTGGCGGCTTCATAACCTGCATGAAGCCCCTCGCAGAGAACGTGGAGATTCGGCCCATGACCGCGGCCGATGTGTCTCGAGTGATGGAAATTGCCGCGAGTCTGCCGGAGGCGCCCCAGTGGCCGGAGGCGGCTTACCTGACCGCGCTGAATCCCGAATCGTCGCCGCGCCGCATCGCCCTGGTCGCCGCCGGGCCCGGGGGCGTCCAGGGCTTTACCGTGGCCAGCTTATTGCCTTCGCAGGCGGAACTGGAATCGATTGCCGTGGCCGCCGGGAGCCAACAGCGCGGCCTGGGCCGTATGCTTTTCGAGGCCCTCGCAATTGATCTGCGCGCGGCGGGTATCCTTGAAATTATTCTCGAAGTGCGGGCATCGAACCGCCCGGCGCTGGCCTTTTATCGGTCCGCCGGCTTTGGCCAAACCGGTCTTCGCAGGGCCTACTACGTTGATCCTATTGAAGATGCAGTGCTCATGCGGCTTCATTTCACCTGAGCTCTAGATGGCAGCGCCTCCAACCGACCTTCCACTGGATATTCACAGGGCCGTTACCATCAGCGGATTTCTCACTTGCCGATTCACCCGAAACGGCGATATATGTAAATGTTCTAATAAAAGCGGCGGCCAGGTATCGCCTAACCAAACCGCCGAACCGGGGGTGCTTGATGGACGAAGTACAAGGTTCCATGCTGAGCGAAGAGATCGATCGCCTGCACGCAGAACATCGCCGCTACGCTCAGCGTTTGGAAGAGTTGCTTCAAAAGCCATACCTTTCCGAAGACGAACAACTGGAAGAAGTGCGCTTGAAGAAGCTCAAGCTGCACGCCAAGGATCTGATCTTTGCGCTGGAACGCCGCGTTCTCGCTGTGGCGTAGTTCTCAGGTATTGGGCTTTTGTGGCTCACGGGCCGAGCGTAAGGGCTGGGCAGTGTGAGGTGTTTCAGCGTGTCCCAGCGCCACCCTGTTTCAGTGGTTTGTCCCTTCAATCACCGTATAATCGTTGGGAACCATGGTTCGCGACGGTTACATTTACGGCATCAGTCTGCTGGCGGTTGCTGCAGCGCTCAAATGGCTGACAGGATATTGGGTTTGGGGCCTGGCGCCGGTCCTGCTCGCGGCGTTTTTCCTGTGGTTTTTCCGTGATCCCCAGCGCACCATTCCAATTGGCGAAGGCCTGATCGTTTCGCCTGGCGACGGCCGGGTGACCGAGGCGGCCTCCATCATGACTCCTGAAGGGTCCCGCCAGCGGATCAGCATTTTTCTAAGTGTCTTTGACGTCCATGTGAACCGCGCGCCTATTGGCGGCGTTCTCAGCCAGGTGCGCTATCACAAGGGCCAGTTTCTGAACGCCATGAATCCGGCCTCGGCCGAGCGCAACGAGCAGAACACGGTCACGGTACGCGGCCAGGGAGCAGATGCGGGATTTGAGGTCACTTTTAAACAGATTGCCGGACTGCTGGCGAGGCGCATCGTCTTTCGCTGCAATCAGGGGCAGTCGGTGGAGCGTGGCCAGCGTGTCGGCCTCATCAAATTCGGTTCCAGAGTCGATGTTGTCATTCCATCGAGCGCAGCGCTGCTGGTGAAAGTCGGAGAGCGCGTCAAGGGCGGCGCCAGTGTGCTGGCCTCGATGCCGCGGGGAGAGAGCTCGTGAATTCGTTTGATTTTCAACGGGCAAAAGGAAAGCCTCATCCGCGTCTGCGGCGAGGCATGTACCTGCTCCCTTCGCTGTTCACCGCAGGCAGCCTGGGAGCCGGTTACTTCTCCATCACGCAGACCATTGGAGCGCTGGATGGAAGCGGCCAGGCACACATGCACCTGGACTGGGCAGCGATCGCCATTCTGTTTGCCATTCCCTTCGACGCGCTCGATGGCCGTATCGCCCGCTTGACCAACACCACCACCGACTTTGGCAGGGAGCTGGACTCGCTGGCCGATGTCATTACGTTTGGCATGGCGCCCAGCCTGCTGGCTTTCGTTTGGGGATTCCATTTCCTCCCCGACTCAATGAATCCGCAACTGCGCCTGCACCTGATGCAGGCCGGCACATTCATCTGCTTTCTTTTTCTTCTTGGCGGAGCCTCGCGGCTGGCTCGGTTCAACATCAGCCACGACCCGCAGCCGCGGAATCCTGGACGCGCCGACAGAAAGTACTTTGTCGGCATGCCGATTCCCGCCGCGGCTGGCCTGCTGGCTGCCACCGTCCACTTCTTCAACGCCTATCCGGTCGAGGAATGGTGGGTCGCCGTTCCCTGGCTCATTCTTGTCGGGCTGACGGCATTTTTGATGGTCAGCACCTGGCGGTTCTGGTCGGCAAAAGAAATCAACTTTTCCCGCCGTCATCCCTTCCAGTTGCTGGTTCTGCTGGCGTTGATCGCCTACATCGCGCTGCGCTATTCAAATGTGGTCATGTTCCCGGTCGCATTGGTATACATGTTTTCGGGGATTTGGGCGCGCGCGGCATATGGCTGGTCGAGGCGGCGACGCAGAAAGCCGCTTGATCCGCCCACCCACTCGCCAGTCGCGGCCGAACCCGGCGCCGGAAGACCCTAGCCATAAGTCAAAGCAAGCCAAAGGACGCCTGTGTACAAAATTGCTATTGCCGGCGCTTCAAGCCTCGTGGGCCGGGAGTTGAAGGAGGCTCTCTCAGAGTCGCCGCTGGCCTCGGCCAGCTTTGTTCTGCTCGACGAAGAGGACGCGCAGGGCCAGTTAGACCAGGTGGGCGATGAAGTCACTTTCATCCAGGCAATTCGCGCCGACGCCTTCGACCACGTGGACTTCACATTCTTCTGCGGAACCGAGAGCCTGACGCGCCGTCACTGGCAGCACGCCTTGCGAGCTGGATCGACGGTCCTGGATCTTCCAGCCGCTCTGGACCGGGAGGCTGGCGTAGTGGTTCGCGCACCCTGGCTGCAGACGGACGCGGCGGGCGTCGATCTCTTTACGCCGGCTGTGGTGCCAGCCCATCCTGCTGTTGTCGCGCTTGCGCTGCTGCTCGAACGGTTGCGACAAGCCGCGCCGGTACGATTCGCCGCCGCTACCGTGCTTGAGCCGGCCAGTGAATTCGGGCGCGCAGCGATGGACGAGTTGCACCAACAGACGGTGAGCCTGCTGAGCTTCCAGTCCTTACCTCGCGCAGTTTACGATGCGCAGGTGGCGTACAACCTGCTTTGCGGCATGGGTGAAAGCTCCACCGTGAGCCTGCCGGATGTGGAAGCGCGCATTCGCCGCCACTACCAGGCGATAAGCGGCGGGCGCGGCCCGTCGCTGGCCGTGCAGGTGATCCATGCCCCCGTCTTCCACGGTCACACATTCTCCATTGCCGTGGAACTGGAGCGGGCAGTCGAGATTGGCACCCTCGAAGATGCATTGACCGGCGAACACGTCGATTTGGTGCTCGAAGATACGGATTCGCCGTCAAACCTCGCCGCCACTGGGCAGAATGACATTCTGGTTCGGCTGCGGCCGGAACCCGAAGGCCGCAACTCCAATCTGGCTTCGCGACTATGGCTTTGGGCCGCGGCCGACAACCTGCGCGTGCACGCGCAGAATGCCGTGCTGTGCGCGCTCGACCTTCGGCGAATCCGTCCGCAGGGCACTGTGCAGTAAGAGGGGTTTCCAATAATAAGACTAAACTCTGTTGATCTTACAATCGAGTTATTTCTTACTATTGAAAATCTATCTTACTTATGCTAGAGTGTAAGCCATGGAGCAGCCTAGGGAAGAGCATTTCGCGATTGTCAGTACCAAGGGCCAGATGGTGATCCCCGCAGCCATCCGTGAATCCCTCGGGATTGAGCCTGGAACGCGCGTCGCTATTCGCCAAGAGGGCGCGGAGATGGTTTTGAGGCCCGAGACTATAGCGGCCAAGCTGAGCCTCATCGAAAAAATGCACGGATGCACCGAGGGTGACTCGTCGGGGACCGATATGCTCCTCGAAGACAGGCGCCTTGAGCGCGAGCGGGAGATGCGGGAAGAGGGTTGGTAGGACCATCCAATGACGGTGTACGTTCTGGACTCGTCTGCCTTGATCCGTTACCTCGACGGAGAGGCCGGTGGCAACCGCGTGAAAGAAATCCTCAAATCCTGCGTCACTGGACAGGCTGAGGTGCACATCTCCGCCGTGCAATGGGGAGAGGTCGCCGGGAACTTGCGTAAGCGATTCGGCGCCCAGAAAGAAGAACGCATCCTCAGCAGCCTATTGCCGAGCGAAGCGGAGATTGTTCCGGCGAGCGCCGAGCGGGCGGTGCATGCAGCCGAGCTACGAGTCGATCACAAAATGGCCTACGCAGACGCCTATGCCATGGATCTTGCAATGGGCGCGCCCGATCACGTCTTCGTCACCGCCGATTATGGCTTCAAGTCCGTGGGCAACCTGGCGCAGATCGAATTCCTTCCGGCAAAGTAGCCGCGCCGGCCGCGATCGATCGCCCACTGTCGGGTGGTCCCGCTGGGCACCGCGCAATCACTCACCGCCCTCCGCGATGCTTCCACAGCTGCACAATGTAGCTGTCGGTCATTCCGGCAATGTAGTCCGCCACCGTGCGGGCCAG
>JBEKWT010000241.1:0-5140 GCA_049512795.1 Occallatibacter sp. | reverse complement strand
GACCTCGCAACCGACGGCGGCGCCTACGCCACGCTCTCGTCCACCGTGCTCTCCCGCGCCACGCTTCACGCGACGGGACCCTATCTCTGCCCCAACATCCGCCTGCGTGCGCGCTCCTGGGCAACCAATTACGTTCCGTACGGCGCATTTCGCGGCTTCGGCGCGCCGCAAGCGATCTTCGCCATGGAGCGCCACATGGACGAAATCGCCGCAGCCATCGGAATCGATCCCATCGAGCTTCGGCGCAGAAACTTTCTTCATGTCGGCGACACCAACGCAACCGAACAGCTGATGCGCGAGCCGGTCATTCTCGATCAACTCCTTGATCGCACGCTCAAGGAGAGCGATTACCACGCCAAACGCGCGCGGTTTGCTCTTGAAAACCCAGACAGCCCAATCAAGCGCGGCATGGGAATCGCAGCTTTTTATCACGGCTCGGGCTTCACCGGTTCGGGCGAGGTCTACCTCAATTCGCTGGGCGGAATCGACGTCACGCCCGATCGCAAAGTCCGCGTGCTCGTCTCCAACACGGAATTTGGCCAGGGCACGAACACCATCCTCACGCAAGTTGCCGCGGAGGCGCTCGGCATCGACTACTCTGACGTTACGATGGCTGCGCCCGACACCGGTGTCGTGCCCAACAGCGGGCCCACGGTTGCCTCGCGCACATCGATGGTGATCGGTCGCATCATTGAGCGCGCCTGCATCCAGTTGCTCGCGTCGCTCCGCGAACTTGCCGGGCTTGGCGCAACTTGCACTCCCGCGGAATTCTTCGCCGCCTGCGAGCGCTATCGCGCCACGCATGGCGAGGTTGTATCTCTGTGCCGCTATGAAGCGCCGCCGGGAATCGTCTGGGACGATCGGAGGTACCACGGCGAAGCTTACGGCGCGTATGCCTGGGCGGTATACGTAGCGCAAGTCGCCGTCGACACCGTCACCTATTCCGCCGAGGTTGAAGATTTCTGGGCAGTGCAGGAGGTGGGCCGCGTGCTTCACCCGGTGCTGGCCGCCGGGCAGATCGAAGGCGGCATTGCACAAGGCATCGGCTACGCGCTCTACGAAAAAGTCGTCTGGCAGGATGGCCGCATGGCCAACAATCAGATGACCAACTACATCATGCCCACCGCGGAAGACGTTCCGCCGATTCACGTATTTTTCGAGGAAATCCCGTTTAAATTCGGAGGATTTGGCGCCAAGGGCCTCGGCGAGCTACCGCAAGACGGGCCCGCTCCGGTGATCTTGAACGCTATCCGCGACGCGACTGGGGTTGCATTCAACTCCATTCCACTGCTGCCCGAGGATCTCTACCTCGGCCTCACCGCGACTCACCCGTCGGAGGAGATGGCTGCGCGATGAGTGCCAATCAATGCGCGGAATCCATTAGACACTGGCCCGGGATTCGTTTCAGCGTGAACGGAGCCGCACGAATCGTGAGAGTTCCCCCAATGAAGCGGCTCCTCGACGTCCTGCGCGAAGATCTGCATCTGACCGGAACCAAGGAAGGATGCGGCGAAGGCGAGTGCGGCTCGTGCTCCGTCCGCATGAACGGCGAGCTTGTGAACAGTTGCCTGGTTCCGGTGTTGCAGGCCGAAGGAGCCGATATTCAGACCGTGGAAGGCCTCGCTCTCGATGGCGTGTTGCATCCGCTGCAGGAAGCGTTTCTTTGCCATGGCGGGGCTCAGTGTGGAATTTGCACGCCCGGTATGTTGATGGCTGCCGCGCAACTCCTCGAGCGCAGTCCACGTCCCGCGATGGCCGAAATTCGCGAAGCGCTTGCCGGGAATCTCTGCCGATGCACGGGATTCATACGCATCTTTGAGTCGGTTGCCGCAGCTGTTGACGCCGAGAGCGCCGGCTCGGCAACAAAGCTGACCACGGAGCAGATGCACCATGCGCGGTAATCCGGCCATGCACGATCTGGTTGCGCCAGGCACTCTGGGCGGCGTCCTCGAGTTGCTTGCCGCGGAGCCAGGCGCGTGGACGCCGATTGCAGGCGGAACGGAGTTGATGGTTGCTTTTGCCGCGGGCCGGCTCGCCGCTCCCAAGCTCGTCAACCTCTGGGGCATTCCCGATCTGCGCGCAATTGAGGTTTCGCCGCAGAACGTCGTCATCGGAGCCGCCGCCACGTTTCTTGATCTGCGGAGACACCCCGTCATCGCCTCCGACCTTCCGCTGCTCGCTAAAGCCGCAAGCTGGATCGGCTCCGTTGCCAACCAGGGCCGCGCAACCCTCGTAGGCAATCTTGTCAACGGATCGCCCGCCGCGGATTCCTCACCCGCGCTGCTGGCCTACGATGCGGAAATCGAGCTCATCTCCGCGCGTGGACGCCGCCGCGTTCCTTACTCTGCATTCCACACCGGCTACAAGCGCAACGTTCTCGCAGCCGACGAGCTTCTCTATGCAATTCACCTGCCGCGCCGATTTGCGCGCCACAAACAATACCTGCGCAAGGTGGGAACGCGCCGTGCCATGGCCATCGCCAAAGTTGCGCTGGGAGCAACCGCGCTGCTTGAGAAAGGTGTGATCCGCGAGATTCGTCTGGGCGCGGCGAGCCTCGCGCCCTTCCCCACGCGCCTCGCGGGGACCGAAGCCGCGTTGCTCGGCCAAGCCATCACGCGCGAAACCGCGCAATCCGCGCGCCGCGCGCTTCTCGCCGAAGTGAAACCGATCGATGACATTCGTTCGACAGCCCATTACCGGAGCCGCGTGGCAGTCAATCTGCTTGACGAGTTTTTGCTTCAACTTCGCACGGAGGTTTCGTCATGAATGCCACGCTTGCTGCCTGGAATGAAGCCGCCGCATCCTCTGCCATTGAAGCAATGCTTGCCTGCTGCGGGTCGAAGCGATGGGCTGCGGCCATGGTGGCGTTGCGTCCCATCGCCAGCGTTGAGGCTCTGAGCCAGGCTGCCGACCGCGTGTGGAGCACGATGGAGGAACCGGATTGGCTGGAAGCATTCGCTTGTCATCCGCGCATTGGAGACAGCAGGCCCGCCGTGGCCGTGGCGCATGCGTCGGCGCAATCATCCGCATGGTCGCGCCAGGAACAATCTTCGGCCAGCGTCGCAAATGACCTGGTGCTGACCGAACTCGCAGAGGACAATCAACTCTACGAGCAGCGCTTCGGGTTCACATACATCGTTTGTGCCACCGGCAAAAGCGCCGTCGAAGTGCTCACAATTCTCAAGCGGCGGCTGGCCAGCAATCGCGAAGCCGAGTTGCGCGAGGCAGCGGAGCAGCAGCGTCAAATCATGCAAATCCGTTTAGGAAAGTGGTTGGTGGAATGAGCATCATCTCAACTCACGTATTGGATAATGCGCTGGGCAAGCCGGCAGGCGGAATCTCTATCCGGCTCGAGCGGTTTGAAGGCGGTGGATGGATCGAAGTTCCCGCGAACGGCGAAGCGGAAGAGCGCGCGCACGAAGCACCTGGCGATTGGATTGAAGTCGCCGCCGTCGTCACCGATGCAGACGGCCGTTGCCGCGAACTGGCGCGCGACGCCTCGCCTGGCGCTTACCGGCTCACCTTCGACACCGGTGCTTATTTTGCGCGCCTCGGCCGGGCCAGCATCTACCCTGAGATTGCCATTCACTTCAATTGCGATGGCAATGCGCACTACCATCTGCCGTTACTCTTGAGCGACAACGGCTACACAACGTACAGAGGAAGCTGACGAATGGCCACACTGGGTGAAAACCGCTACGGAAAATCGCGCGTCCGTCTCTCGCGCATCACGCGCGTCAGGGATCCGATCCAAGGGGACCGGCACGAGTTCGACGAATGGACCGTCCACGTGATGTTGCAGGGAGACTTCGAGACCAGCTTCACCATGGCCGACAACAGCAAGGTTCTGCCCACCGACACGATGAAGAACACCGTGTACTTCGTGGCGCGCAACTCAAAAGCGGCGACGATCGAGGAGTTCGCCCGCGAGTACGGCGATTATCTGCTCGATAATCACGCGCAGATTACCAAAGTGAGCGTTGAAGTCGAGGCCAAAGGGTGGCAACGCATGATCGTCGACGGATCGCCCGAAGCAACAACCTTCAAAATGGAAGGGCCCGAGCTTCAGACTGTGCATGCAACGCGCGAACGCGGCGGCGCGTGGGCTGTGACCTCCGGCGTCGAGGGGTTAACGATTCTCAAAACCACAAAGTCAGCCTTCACCGGTTACGTCGTTGATAAGCTGACCACCCTCAAGCCCGCAACCGACCGAATCCTTGGCACGCGCGCAACCATCACCTGGGACTACGCGGCTGCTGCTCCGGACTATGCGCAGGTTCGCGCGCGCATCGTGGCCGCACTGCTCAAAACATTTGCCGCGCACAACAGCATGAGCGTGCAACACACACTCTTCGACATGGGCAAGGCCGCGCTCGACGCCGCGCCGGAGATTGCGCGCATTCATCTCTCCATGCCCAACCTGCATCATCTGCTCGCCGACCTCAAGCCTTTCGGCCAGGACAATCCCAACCACGTCTTCGTGCCCATCGACGAGCCGCATGGTACGATCGAGGCCACCGTCGACCGCTAACGAACCATTTCACTACCAAAAGGCAGAGCCGCGACCGTGACCACGACCACAGAGCGCAATGTATCTGCCCACGACAGCGGCACCGAAAGTTACGGCCTGCGCAAGGGCGTCCTCGGCCCCATCGAGACGCTTGCCCAATCGGTTTCCGCCATGGCGCCCAGCACGTCGGCGTCGCTCACTATTCCGCTGGTCTTCGCATACGCAGGCAGCGCCACCTGGTTCGTCTATCTTCTCGCCACAGTTTCCATGTTGCTGGTCGGTTTCTGCATCAGCCGATTCGCGCGTCTCAGCGCGTCGCCAGGGTCGCTCTACACTTACACTGCAAACACGCTTCCGCCGGCATTTGGCGTCGCAGCCGCCTGGGGATTGCTGCTCGCATACCTCGCCACGGGCGCATCGGTAGCAGGCGGAGCGCTCTATTACGCCACCGTTCTCTCCGCGCAGTTCTTCCACTGGGCGCCGCACGCCATTCCCACGCTCGCTTTGGTCTGCGCCGTTGCCGGACTGATTGCCTACCGCGACGTCAAGCTCTCCGCTGAAATCATGCTGTGGATTGAAGCTGTCTCGGTCGGCCTCATCGTGATCGTACTCGTCCTCTTGCCGGTCCAC